>JAHEBB010000229.1 GCA_024642575.1 Trueperaceae bacterium
AGCTACACTTACAAATTTTACTAGCGTTTTTGCTTGTAACTAGCATGATTGCTTGTGGTACATCGGGTGGCGGTGGTGGCGGGTTTAGTGTAAGCCTATCTAGCTCGAGCACCAATGTTACAGCCGTGGGTTCAATTACGCTAACCGCAACTGCCTCAGGTGGCACCCTAAGTAGTGTCCAATTCTTAAAAAATGGCACGGCGATCAATGCTGTCGTAACGGCTGCGCCCTTTCAAACTACCGTTGATTTAAGCTCAGCTGATAATGGAAGTATTTCTTTTACCGCTACAGGAACAGATTCAACAGGTAAAACCGATACCAGTGACGCCGTTACGGTTACTGTAACTATCCCCGAAGATAAAACGCCACCTACCGTGTCACTAACTAGTGACAAAACCACCGTCACCGAGGCAGGAAGTATTGCCTTAAGCGCAACTGCCACTGATGATGTCGGGGTTGCCAGAGTAGAGTTCTTTAAAAATGGTAGCCCGATTGGTCAGCTTTTTAGTGCGCCGTTTACCTTCCAGGCATTCCTTACGCAAACAGATAATGGTACGCAAAACTTCACTGCCAAAGCCTTTGATGCAGGTGGAAATAGTACTGAAAGCAGCCCTGTTGCGGTAACTGTTAATATTTCTGTCGCGACGTTACTGCGCCCCTCTAAATCAGGTACCGTTGCCATTAGCGGTAACAACAACTACATCGTTGAAGTGAATCCAGAGAACGACACTACCACCATATTCAGGTCTGAAGTTAGTGGTGGGACTCGAGTCGTTAGTAAAACAGCTGAAGTACCTGTTGGTGTTGACCCTTCATCTGTAGTGATTCACCCAGATGATAAAACAGCGTTTGTCGCGGTTCGTGGTGAAGCAAAGGTTGTAAAAATCCCTGATATTACCGTAGCAGGTGCCGCCGTTTCAGCTTCTGTGGCAGTCGGCTCTGAGCCAACAGGTATTGCCCTGTCGCCAAGCGGTAAATTGCTGGCCGTTGCCGAATTTGCTGAAGGTCGCGTATCTCTGGTCGATACCAGTACCATGACCATTATTAATAGCGTGGCTGTCCGTAACCCTCGAGCCCTAGCTATTACCAATGACGGTGATACCGATGATACCGATGAAAAATTGGTCGTTACTGAGTTTTATGGTGAAGTGATTCCTGGAACCATAGAAGGTCAAGATAATACGCGTAAAGGTGTCGTTCGCATTTTTAACCTGACGACCCTAGCGCCTGATAAAAAAGTTGAATTCCCCCCGCTGGCTGTTCCAGATTTTGCACCAAATGAAACTTCGCCCAATCAACTTTACTCTGTCATTATTACGCCAGATAACAGTAAATTTATTGCGGTGGCGACAGCAGCCTCACCCTTTAATAAAGCCAAGTTTAACGAGAATATCTTCCAGCTATTACTGATTGGCGATATAAATACTGGCGCAATTGTTAGTCGTATAAATGTTTCTGCCGCCATTAAAACGCAGGTAACGGGTGACAAATTCTTCATGGCAGATATTGTTGATTTGGCTCTGGTAGGAGACAAAGTAATTTACCTTGCTTCACGTGGGGCAGACGCCTTTCAGCGGGCAACCTTAAGTGCCGATAATCAGTCCATTACCTTAGGTGCAGGTGCTACCAGACCCAAGCAGGTTGATCTTTTCAACCCCTCAGGCTGTCAAGCACCCATAGGTATTGTGATTCCTCATGACTTATCTGACAACGGCAATATGTATATCAATTGCTGGGTAAGTCGCAATATGGCAATCGTTAATCTGTCACAACAAACCGTAAGCAATGTTTTGGCCTCAGCAACACCACCAAGTGGCGCAGACATTGATATAAATAAAGGCTTGCGCTTTTACTTTACCGGGCGCGCCAGATGGTCAAACGAAAGCTGGTCAAGCTGTGGTAGCTGTCACCCTGATGGTCTTAGCGACAACATCACCTGGCAGTTTCCTGCTGGTCCGCGTCAAACCATTTCTATGGACGGCACCTTCTCAAAAACCCCAGGAATTCCTCAAAAAGAGCGCATTCTTAACTGGACTGCGATTTTTGATGAGCTTCATGACTTTGAGAGAAATACGCGTGGAGTTTCAGGTGGCATCGGCGCGATTGTTTCTAATGTGGCTCTTGACCCCTCGAGCCAAATTGACATTAGTACCATTGGTGGCCTTGCCAAACCCTTAAAAGAACTTGGCTCAGTGATCAATGACTGGGATGAGATCGAGCTTTGGGTTCAGACGATTCGACCCCCCCTGGGCAAGCGGTTTACCGCGGCTACTTCGATTACTAACGGACGCAAACTGTTTGGTGATCTTGGTTGTGCAAGCTGCCACGGTGGCAATGGTTGGACCTTATCCAGAAAATTCTATAGCCCGACGGCAACTACTAACGCTTCCTTACTGACAACACCCTTTAGTAATATCGCAAGTCCGCACACCTTCCAGATTCAAGCAGAACCTACAGGTGTTGGTACAAATGTAATTGCTCCGCCGCAAGTCTCATGCGTGCTTCGTCAGGTCGGTAGCTTTGGTGTTGTTGGTGATGTTAATGCGACCAATGCCCTGGAAATCAAAGAAGGCAATACTGCTGCCAGAGCCCAGGGTGAATTTGCTGGCTATAACATCCCAAGTCTTTATGGTTTAGCAGCCGGCGCGCCTTATTTGCACCACGGTCAAGCGGCTACGCTCGAGGCACTCCTAAACCCAGCAGGTTCTTGGACAGCTCACCTTGAAGCAGGTAATCCAAACTTTGCAGCAATACTTACGCCTGCCAATTTGCCTGATCTGGTAAACTTCTTACTTTCCATAGATTCAAGCACGACCGAATTTGCCATTCCAGGTGGCGCAGAATTATGCCCGGTTAGTTTTCCTTAAGCAAAAGCTAAACTAGGGTTTTGATGAGGCGTGAAAACGCCTCATCGTTTTATTAATTTAAGGTTTTATCAAATGGACTGTCATCAAAGTTATTTTGCTGAAACATTAGGTAAATCTCTTGATAGGCTTCACGTATGACTAGGTCTGGGTGATTCCGCTTTTGTCTTGCTTCAAATAAAACAACCTGTTTATGCAGCCATTGATATATCTTTGGTTTGTACCACCTTGATATTAAATATCCCCCTCTGTAGCCTTCAATAATAAATTTAGGGTTTTTAGGGGTTGAACTACCCCCTAAGTGCGTAACACAGGTATTGACCAGTCGGCATTGCCAGCCCGCCTTTTGGAAACGCCATGACCACTCAATATCTTCGTTGTAGAAGCGTAGGCTCGAGTTCATCCCGCCAATCTGCTTTAAGGCTTCGCTTTTAAAGAGCATGCAAGCTCCAGATAGCCAGTTAACTGATATGCTTTTTAAGCTCATTCGTTTAAGAATCGAAAAATAACGTTTATACAAAAACCCTTGATTTTGTAGCTTTCCTTGGGCATTTTTGCAGAGGGGCCCAACCATACCTACGTTTTTTTGGCTTAAAACTGCTAGTAAGGAAGGAACTGTTTTTTCTTCAAGATAGACATCAGCGTTCATTTGCAAGATATTAGGTCGATTAGCGCGTTTGAGACCTTCATTTAAGGTATTGGCCATACTGTGATTTACCACTCGAAACGCTTCGATATCAGGAAACTTGGCTCTTATAAGTTCAAGGCTATCATCGCTGCCACTATCCACCACAATCAGCTGTGCTCCAGGCAAAAAGCTCATAATTCTCTCAAGGCATTTCTCTAGAATGCTAGGCGTTTGGTAGTGCGTGATTACCACAGAAAGCTCGTCAAACCTCATCTTTATAAAGTTTGACACATTTATTCACGATATGAACTCAAATTCATTAAAAGTAAGGGTTTTGTCATTCTTGAAAACATACACTTTAACTATGGATGATGCAGAGGCTCAGGCTTCAATATCACAGAAATCACTGGCAAAAGTTGGCGTAGCTCTAGGGGGCGGAAGTGCTCGTGGCTACGCGCACATTGGGGCTTTGGCAAGTTTAGAAAACCACGGTTTATTTCCGAGCTTTATTAGCGGTACTAGTTTTGGTGCAGTCGTTGGCTCTTTTTATGCGATGGGTCATAGTATTACTCAGCTAAAAGAGGACGCCAAGAAAACGCGCACGCGCGATGTTTTAGGCCAAATAAGTGACTTTGGTTTGCACAAAGCCGCGCTTTTTTCAGGCGATAGGCTCGAGCAGTATTACGAGCGTTTAACCGAAGGTCGGCACTTTAGCGATCTTGAAAAAGAATTGGTAATTGTTACCACCGATATTGATACAGGTGAATTGGTGCTTCTAAATGAAGGGCCATTAGCACCAGCTATCAGGGCAAGTTCCTCTATGCCGGGTGTTTTTGCGCCAGTTGAAATTCAAGGTCGTAGACTTGTTGATGGAGGTTTAGCGGCGCCTATCCCTTTGAGTACGCTCGAGGGCTACGACCTAGACATTGCTATTGGTATTGGTGCAGGTACGACTTCAAAGGACTCGAGCGTCATAAAAATGACGCAAAAATTGCTCGGCACAAGCTGGGGAGCAAAAGTACATACCAAACTTCAGAACTCGGTTAGAACGCATCCGCTTTCAAGATTGGGTAGAGGCTTAGCCTATACCGCAAACACCTATCTTGTCGGACAACCTGACCTCAATGCCTTGCAAGTACACACCAATCCACCTATAAGCTGGCTACACTTTCATAAAGCTGAACATGCCATACATGCAGGTGAAGCAGCGCTTAATGACTTCATGCCAAAAATTTTGCAAACCTTTAATCCCTTACCAACCTTTGCGCTTGCAGGAGACTAAAGCTTAAAGAATAGCTTTTCCAAGCAAACTCGCTGCCATTTCAACCATAATCTGCGCAGTTTTATTTTGTGTATCTAGTATGGGATTGACTTCTACTAGATCAAGGCTGGTCACTATCTCTGACTCTGCCAGTAATTCCATGAGTAAGTGGGCTTCGCGGTAACTTAACCCCCCTGGAACAGGTGTGCCAACACCTGGCGCAACACTCGGGTCAAGTGCATCTGCGTCAAAAGAAATATGTACTCGGCTTTGTTTGGAGAGCTGTGCTATTGCCAGCTCAGCAATTTTTGCCATGCCTTGCCGATCAATGTCCGTCATGGTAAAAGTTGTAATTCCATGACGTTTTAAAAAGCTTTTTTCTCCTTCATCAACACTTCGCAGACCAATAAAGACCAAATCTTCTGGGTAAATGGCGTTTCCACCCCAAATTGATAAAAGTCTTTGATCCCCTTCACCTAGCAAATGGGCTAAAGGCATACCGTGTATGTTGCCACTCGGGCTAGTTTCTGGCGTATTTACATCGGCGTGAGCGTCTATCCATAAGACACTGGTACGGCCTTTTGCTGCAACACCCGCAACGCTTCCCATAGAAATCGAGTGGTCACCTCCTAAAACCATAGGCAAAACCTTATTAGGAAGTTGCTTGAGTTTTTCGCAGGTTTCTTTGCAGGTTGCTGCAATTTCATGGACGAAATGTAGTTTTTCATCGCTTTGCTTATTGCTTTGCTGAGTTTCTTGAACAGGAGAGCTTACATTGCCTAAATCTGTAACCTGATGCCCAATTGACTCGAGCGCAGCTGCTAACTTTGCCAAACGAAGCGCACTTGGCCCCATATCAACCCCACGTCGACCCGCACCTAAATCCATAGGAACACCAAGAATATTAATTTGTGCCATGAAAATACGCTAACATATGTGACTCATAAAAAATGTCTAATGACCCCAATACGTTTTTGGTGTACCCATTCAGTGGACGCCTTGCTAAAGCCACCAGAATTTAGAACTTGGACGTGTTTACCTCTAAGCAACATTAGGTTGATTAGCACCCATAAAGGTAGTACAACTCCCTAACCAAAAGGTCTTTTACTAGACGTTTATTTTTTTAGACAAGGGCCTTAACGGCATCTTGATTCTAAAGTCAAAGGCTACTTATTTACCGTTTCCTGGTTTGTGCCAATAACGACCTGCACGCTCGAGCATTTCATCAGCTTGGCTGGGCCCAGGGGTGCCTGCCGAGTAAAACGCGGGGTCTTTTTTGGACTTTTCCCATTGTTCTAAAAGTGGGTCAACAATTCGCCATTGCGCTTCAACTTCATCAGCACGCATAAACAGGGTTGCGTCACCTTGCATCACGTCCAAAATAAGAGTTTCATAGGCGTCAGGCGCTGGGCGATCAAATTCCTTGTCATAGTAAAAATTCATGCTGACACGGTCCATTTTAAAATGCTGACCGGGCTCTTTGGCATTAAAACGAAAACTGATGCCTTCATTGGGTACAAGGCGGAATACCAATCGATCAGAAATCATTGAGTTGGGCACATCAAAAGGTATATGAGGGGGCTTTTTAAAGCGCAGGACAATTTCACTGGCTTTATCCCCCAGACGTTTGCCACTGCGCATATAAAAAGGTACATCTGCCCAGCGCCAGTTGTTGATTTTAAAGGTGGCAGCAGCGTAGGTTGCTTGTCTCGAGCGGGGATTTACCCCTTCTTCATCGCGGTAACCTTTCATACCGTTCCCAGCTACATATTGACCCATAACGGCGTGATTTAGATCAAGGCACTCCATAGCACTAAAGACTTTTACCTTCTCATCACGGACACTCTTGGCATCATAGCGGGAAGGTGGTTCCATAGCGACAAGAGCAAGAAGTTGCAAGAGGTGATTTTGAAAAACATCTCTTATTACACCGGCTTCCTCATAAAAACTTCCCCGACCTTCAACCCCCATGGGTTCAGTCATCGTTACTTGGACATGATCTATGTATTTGTTATTCCAGATGGGTTCAAAGAGAGTATTGGCAAACCTTAAGGCTGACAGGTTTTGCGCGGTTTCTTTGGCAAGATAGTGGTCAATTCGGTAGACCTGATCTTCGGCAAAATGCTCGAGTACCTGAATATTTAGGTCTTTGGCGGTTTCAAGGTCTATACCGAAAGGTTTCTCGATGACTACCCTTGAAAAGCCCCCTTCAGACCTGGCTAGTCCAGCCTCTGCTAATCCCTTCACGATTCCCGTATAGGTTGCAGGTGGCGTGGAGGTGTAAAATATTCGGTTCTCTTGTTTTAAATCTTCCAGATGTTTGGCAAGCTCTTTAAACCCTTTTACGTCATCATAAGTTCCCTGAATATAAGTAATGCGTTTGGCAAGAGATTCCCAGGCTTTTACATTAAAGCCTTTAACATAGGTTTTAAGCGCTTTTTTCATACTCTCTCGAAGCGCAGTATCATCATTTTGACTCCGAGCATAGCCAACAATGCTGGTTTCGGGGTGTAAAACCCCTTCGACATGCAGTTGATAAAGGGCAGGCATTAATTTACGGGCAGTTAAGTCACCCGTAACACCAAAAATAACAAAGGCAGATTTAGGAGCTTGTTCCACAACGATCCTCCACGCAGCGAATGCTAGCAATAAACTTGTAGCCCTTAGGTTGGCTACTTGGCAGAAGCTAGGCGCAGTTTACCGTTAACTAGCCCAGTAAGCCTGTTAGTCAGCATGAAAACCGACCTTGGCATGACTGCCATCACAAAAGGGCTTATGACTAGAGTGCCCACAACGGCATAAAGCCCCACTTGTTCCAATATAAGTAGCAGAATCAGCAGGAGCTTTTAAGCTAACTGACCCATTGAAAACTAGGGGTCCATTTTTAGTCGCAGTAATTTGTAAATCTGTTTTACTCAAGGGGCTAATGTTTAATTGATTTTCCGAAAGTGACCCCGTATCTCTGAAGTTCACCTGTGCATGGCTACCGTCGCAAAAGGGCTTATTTTCAGATGCTCCGCAGCGGCAAAGTGCCATACGGGTGTCGTTCAAAGTATTTTCGCCGTAAGCTATACTTATTGCTCCCTTTACATACAATGGGCCATCCGGACTAACAAAAACGGTGTTCTCAGCTGGAGCAGTTTCAATTTCGCCAAGCGTAGTTTTATAATGAAGGGCACCTGTAGGACAGCGCAAAATGATTTCTTTTAAAACCTCAGCATTTGCATTTTCGACTTGAATCCAAGGACGTTTTTCAGGATTAAATACAATTGGTAAGCCTTTTACACAACCCGCAAAATGGATACAGCGTGTTTGGCTCCAATAAACGACACCTTCTTCGGTTTTATACTCGCGAATCTTTTCTTCCGAATTTGCCATAACCTAGACCTCCCTGTTTCAGATGCAATACTACCTGACTATCATTTTAGAGTTCTGGACTAATCACAGTAACAGGTACTACTTCTTACATCTGTCCACAAAGCAAAGTTAAATAATGAAGGCTCATGAAACTTGTTTATCAAAAAGAAACCTTTATTGATCAGGCTAATTGGGGTATTGCCTTTAACAGGTTTTTCCCAACGGTCTTTGCTCAACGTTGCCCTGTTTGTTTGTCCTCGAGCTTATTCAAAAACCTGTTTGAACTTAAGGAGTCTTGCTCGAGCTGCCAAGCTGTGTTTGAGAGAGATAAAGGCAGTGCGATTTTGTCAGCGGCGATTTCCTATTTTGCTGTCAT
>JAHEBB010000230.1:0-2268 GCA_024642575.1 Trueperaceae bacterium
TCACCTGTCTCACCCAGTAGGCATGGCTGTCCATGATGTTGGGCACTACCGAGGCAAAGTGTTAGAACCTGGCATTGTACTGACCGTTGATCCCCAACTCATCATTCCAGAAGAACGTCTCTATATTCGAGTTGAAGATACAGTAGTAATGACGGAAGATGGCATCGAGAATCTTACAGTTGATGCACCTTTAGAATTAGATGATGTTGAAGCCCTTATGAAAGAAGCAAGTATTCTTGACAACTATCCGCAACTTTCAGCCTAAAGGAATATTAATTGCACTTCCACGCGAACTTGCACCAAAATATAATGAATTTGTTTCTACTCCCCTAGGTCGCACAATTTGTGATGGTGCAACAAATCGTGGAAATGCAATAAAAATCGATTAAGGGCAAATCAGTCGGCAAAATGATAACAAAATCAGGCAAATCTTTTCAATTTTTTGGGCTTGGAAAGCTTGTGATTTGCGCTCAAACTGCCTTACAGCTTTCTCTTACGACCAGTTCCGTCGGGATAATCCTTTCAACAGCCGCAGCCCGTTCACTCGTCGGGTCGGCAATGCGAGCTAAGAGGGTTTCAAGAGCAAGTTTCGCAACTTCCTGCCTTGGTGTTCGTACTGTTGTCAGGGCAGGGGTAAAAAAGGATGTCCAGGCTGGGTCATCAAAGGCGATAAGAGAAATATCATCGCGTACTTTAATACTTAAGTCCTTGAGGCACTGAAGCGTGGCACCCGTCATCGATTCGTTACAAACCAAAAGGGCTGTAGGACGCTCAGTCAAAGCCATAAGGCGACGCGTTGCATGGTAGGCATCTTCAAATCGATATTCGCCATAACCTATGAGACTTTCCTCACGAACAATGCTAAATTCTGCTAAAGCATCGAGATAGCCCTGTAAGCGGTCATAACCTGAAGGTAAATCCTGAGCCCCAGCTACAAGGGCAATATTACGGTGTCCCATATCCAAAAGGTAGCGAGTTGCTTGTCTAGCTGCTAAACGGTTATCAACATTAATTCGCGGAACCTGAACGCTTGCCATATCACTCTCGACCAGTACCATCGGAAAATCTTCTTTGGCAAGTTTACTTAGCATCGCTTCGTTTTCTGAAGCAGGTGATAAAATAATGCCATCGACATTTCGCTCATGCAGTGCCCAAATATAATCCTTCTCGGTCTTTGCATCATCTGCTGTGGTACCAAGGATAACTTGATAACCCTGTTGTGAGGCGGCGGCCTCAATACCTCTTACGAAGGTCGTCCAGTGATAAGAAACGATATTGGACACAACAACACCTATAGCTTTGGTGTGCCCTAAACGTAGGGAGCGTGCCAGTAAATTGGGGCGGTAATCCAGTGCCTTAGCCGCAGTAAGAACCTCCAAACGCGTATGCTCACTAAAAGAGCCATAGTTCCCTAAGACCCGGCTAGCCATTCCCACTGATACATTTGCTTTTTTAGCAACATCTTTAAGGGTTGCCCTTTTGCTGGCTTCCATTATGAATCGACTTCCTCCTAGGAACTTTCTTTGTGTCTTTACCTTTCGTTAAGACCGCAAAGAGTATACGCTAAGATTTATTTAAGACCATTATTTCTCGAACTGATTGACAACTCTAGTAGATTTGTATAACGTTATATCACCTTACAGCGTTTTGTGCCAAAATCACAAAACGCCCAGCTACCTGAATACAACCCATTCCCTAAGGGAATGGGCAGGTGTGAGGTATTTGTAGACACCACGGAGGTGGAAAGATGATTGGAAGCAGACCATTGGTGAAAATACTCAGTATAAGTATGATGCTCGTTCCGCTCCTTTTGGGAATGGGGATGGCTCAAAAAACACTTAATGTTAGCCTAAGTCAAGATCCATACATCATCGATCCAACAGCTAACTGGTTATACGATGTGCCAGCTAACATGTTTGTTACCCTTGTGGGCTACGATTTTGAAACCAGCTCGGTCGGTCCAGCAGGTGCAGATTCATGGACTCTATCAGATGACGGCACCACCTACACTTTCCATATCCGAGAAGGGTGGAATTGGTCTGATGGTACACCTGTAACTGCCGAGGATTATGCCTTTGCTTTTCAGCGCATAGTAGATCCAGCAACCGCTGCGCCAATGGCCTACCGTCTATACGTTATTGAAGGTGCGCAGGCCCTTAATCAAGGTGAAACCACAGACATGTCAACGCTGGGTGTTAAGGTTATTGATTCACAAACCCTGGAAATTAAACTTGTGGCCCCCGCGTCATGGTTTTTATCTTCTTTAGG
>JAHEBB010000230.1:2278-8467 GCA_024642575.1 Trueperaceae bacterium
AATTGGTCATGCTATTCCGAAGTGGACACTCGAAGCTTACGGAGATGACTGGACATTACCAGAGAACGTGGTTGTTAATGGACCTTATACCCTTACCCAGATAGAAGCTGAAGATCTTGCTGTTTTAGAAAAAAACCCCAGCTATTTTGCAGCCGATAGTGTGAATATTGATAAAATTAATCTTTATGTTGTGAAAGAAGAGTCAACAGCCTTAGCTCTTTTTGAAGATGGTGAACTGGATATTGTTTCAGTTCCAGCTACTGATCTTGACCGCGTAAAAAGTGATCCGATGTTAAGCGCAGAATTTTACAATGGTCCAAAAAATATTATCTACTACTATGACTTTAATGTTCTTCAACCACCTTTTGACAATGTTATGGTGCGCCAGGCGTTTGCGGCAGCTGTAGATAAGCAATCGATTGTTGATTTTATTACCAAAGGTGGCGAAGTCGTAGCACCAACTCTGACACCACCAGGCAGCGTGGGTCATGTACCTGTAAGTGCAGGCATAGGCATCCCCTTTGATCCTGAACATGCCAAAGAATTGCTGGCAGAAGCGGGCTACCCAGGTGGAGCAGGTTTGCCTCCGATCACGCTTGCCTTTAATTCAAGCGAAACGCATAGTCGGATTGCTCAGGCTGTGCAGCAAATGTGGCAGCAAACCTTAGGTGCTAGTGTTGAACTACAACCTGTTGAAGGGCGTGCCTATTCACAAATTGCTGCCGAAGGTGCATTTAATGTTTGGCGTATGGGTTGGGGCATGGACTATCCTGATGCAAATAATATTCATGGAGAACTGTTCACTTCAGAAGTTGGTGCACCAGCAATTGTCCGCAACGCACAGTATGACAGCTTAGTTGCTGAAGCTGCTGTAGAACAAGACCCTGTTAAGCGTCTGGAAATGTACACTGAGGCTGAGAAAATTCTGGTTCAAGATGAGGCGGGGGTTATGCCTATCTACTGGTCAGCAGAAAATCTCCTGATTAAGCCTTATTTGAAGCCTGTACTATCGGGTAGCTTCAACCGTGAATTCTGGAAGTGGACATTGGAAAACTAAAACTCAGCTATCTGTCTTGGCAGGCAAATCCTTTGCCTGCCAACAGAGCTTTGAAAATTTTCTATGATTACTTTTATTTTTCGCCGAACCCTTGCAATCATTCCTGTACTATTTGTTATTTCACTGATCACTTTTCTTTTGATGCATGCTGTTCCAGGAAGTCCGTTTGCCACGGAGGATAAACCCCTACCTCCCCAGATTCAAGAAAACCTCGAAGCTTATTATCATCTTGATGAGACGTTAGTCCAGCAATATATGCGTTACATGGGCAATGCCTTGCGAGGTGATCTGGGGCCTTCTTACATGCAACGAACACGCACAGTAAACGATATTATTCGTGATCATCTTCCTCCGTCTTTTGTCCTGGGTCTGCTGGCTCTTCTGGTAGCGATTATTCTTGGAATTCCTATTGGGGTTGTCTCAGCTTTACGCCAAAATACCTGGATCGATTATTTTGCTATGTTGTTGGCTATTGCTGGTGTATCAGTTCCTGCCATGACGCTTGGCCCGTTACTTATTTGGGGCATCGCTCTTGAATTACATTTGCTACCGGTAGCTCGCTGGGGAACCTGGCAACAGGCCATATTACCTGCACTTACTCTTGGTCTTGGACATGCAGCAGTTATTGCTAGGCTTACCAGGGCAAGCATGCTTCAGGTTATCCATGAGGACTATATTCGAACGGCCCACTCAAAAGGATTATCTGAGGCTCGAGTCGTTATTAAACATGCCTTACGAAACGCTCTTATACCCGTAGTGACCGTTTTGGGTCCTCTTTTTGCTGCTTTAGTTACGGGTTCTATGGTAGTTGAACAAATCTTTGCCATTCCTGGGCTTGGCCGCTATTTTATTGACAGTGTCAGTTCAAGGGACTATCCGGTCATAATGGGGACCACCTTGCTATTCTCTGTAATGTTGGTCGTATCAAATCTAGCTGTGGATTTATCCTATACCCTTATAGATCCGCGTATTCGCTTGGACCAGGCCAAATGACTCAACCTATACAGGCATCTTTGCGGAAAAGTACAAGTAAAAGCAATAGCCCGCAAAGGCGGGCATTACGCCGTTTGCTTCGCCACCGTGCAGCGGTAGCAGGGGGAATTTTACTGATTTTCCTAATCCTAATTGCAATTTTTGCGCCATGGTTAGCGCCAAAACGGTTTGATGAAGGTGATTTGCTAGCTAATTATGCACCCCCAAGCGCTAAATTTCCTATGGGAGCAGACTTTCTTGGAAGAGATCTTTTAAGCAGATTGATCTACGGTACTAGAATTTCACTTACAGTAGCCTTTTTAGGGGCATTCTTTGCGTTTACTGTAGGCCTTATTTATGGTGTGGTTGCTGGTTACTATGGTGGCAGACTCGACAGTTTAATGATGCGAATTGTCGATGTACTTTACGCATTCCCGAGTCTATTATTCATTATTTTGCTGATGATAACCTTCAAGACTGGCTTTGGGGGAACGGTCGTCCACGGATGGCTATTTCAACTCATAACCAATCTTGATAGTCGTATGGGTGGTGTTTTTCTTATCATTGTAGGGATCAGTGTTACTTCCTGGGTAGGTATGGCGAGGCTAACTCGCGGCATGGCCTTGTCCTTGCAAAAATCAGATTTTATCCAATCGGCCGTAGCGCTTGGTGCAAGGGATAGCCGCATCATTTTTCGTCATCTTGTCCCTAGTCTAATTGGACCTCTTTTAGTACGCGTTACTCTGGCAATTCCTGGGTTTATTGCCACGGAAGCCTTCTTAAGCTTTATTGGAATAGGCGCAACACCCCCTACGCCAAGTTGGGGAATAATGATTGCAGAAGGTTTCAAGGCCATGCGTAGCCATCCGCATTTAGCCATCTATCCAGGTATTGCTCTGGCTATGGTGATGCTTGCTTTTAATTTCTTAGGTGATGGTTTGCGAGATGCCTTGGATCCGCATTCAAGGTAAGACCTTTGTGATGTTGGCAGTAGAAAAAATAGTTTTGATAACTGCTTACAAATGAGAATATTCAGCGCAAACTATATCTCGATAAAACATTTCTTGGAGGTAATACCCAATGGATTTACTCGCTAAACTCTGTAATGCTCCAGGTGTCTCTGGCTTCGAAGGTGAAGCGCAGGACATCGCTTATGAAGAACTTAAAGCCTGCTCAGATAAAATCTGGAAAGATCGCCTAGGTAATGTTATTGCCGTTAAATACGCAGCTTCGGGCAGACGCATTCAAGAAGCAGATGGTAGTGAGCGAGCCATTCGACTTTTATACTCTGCTCATATTGATGAAATTGGCATGATGGTGAGTCATATTGATGACGAAGGATTTCTGCGTTTTCGTGCTATTGGAGGCTTAGACCCTCGTACCTTGGTGAGTGAGCGTGTTGTTGTGCATGGGACACGGGCTAAGCCGCAAAAGCTCAAGGGTGTCATCGCCCCACAATCAGGCTGGTTGGGTTCACCAGAAGATCGTCAACGCGTCTTCCCAATCTCTGAACTTTATATTGATCTTGCCTTACCCAGTGCAGAGGTGCATGAAGCTGTCGAAGTAGGAGATGTTATTACTTTAGCTGCAGAATTTTCGTCATTAAATGACCGGGTTGTGGTGGGACGTAATTTTGATGATCGCATGGGGGTTTATTGCCTTATTGAAGCGATGAAACGCCTTCATGACCCCCAGGTCGATGTTTACGCCGTGAGTTCGGTACAAGAAGAAGTTGGCGTAAGGGGTATTCCAACGGCTGCCAATGTTATTGCTCCTGATATAGCTGTGGCTATTGATGGCAGCCTGCCTTCTGATACACCCTATGCACGTAGTGAAGAGCGTCAATGCAAGCTTGGCGGTGGAACAGGTATATATCTTATGGACAACCGCACTATTGGCAATCCTCAGATACTGCGGGGACTCTTTTCTACCTGTGAAAAACACGGAATTGCTTATCAGCGCAATCTTGGTGGAGGCACAGATGCGTCAGAGATTCAACGTCGTGGTCTTGGTGCTTTAGCAACCACCATAGGTGCACCAACGCGCTACATGCATTCGACGGTTCAACTGTGCCATTTAGACGATATAGAAGCAACCATAAGATTACTTAGTACTTTTCCTAACGAGGCAGCTAATATCTTGCCATCGGACTGGATTTAGGACTTTAAGACCTAGCTGAGCTTTTGATCTTTTTAAGTGGGTATGACCTTTAAAGTAAAGCGTCTAGCATTACTTTTTAATTGGGCAAGTTTATATAAGGAATGGAAATGGTAACAGAAAACGCCTTAAATGTCTTATGGATAATGGCAGACCAATTGCGTTACCATGCGCTAAGCTCGAGTGGGGATCCAAATATATCCACTCCAAACCTTGATCGACTCGCAGCAGAAGGCGTACGTTGCACTGCCACCTTTAGTCAATACCCTGTCTGTGGCCCCTTCCGTGCCAGTCTAATGACAGGTTTACATGCAACAAGCAATGGCACACTTCGGCATGGAGACTTTCTTGATCCTGGCTTACGTACCGTTGCACATAGTTTCAAAGATGCTGGTTATCAAACCTCCTATGTAGGAAAATGGCATCTTGCACCAGAAACGGGTGCTCATATGGTTACACCAGAAGGCTGGATTGGTCAGAGTTTCTGGGTCCACCCGAGATTTCGAGGTGGATTTGATGATTGGTTTGGCTTTAATGTTTCCAATAACTATTATGAAACGTATATTACGACGGGTGAAAAGATTTCCCCACAACGGCTAGAAGGCTATCAGACAGACGCTCTTACCGATATCTCATTGGATTATTTAGCTAAACAGCCAGAAGGCCAGCCTTGGTTTCATGTCCTAAGTTATGAGAGCCCTCACCCTGGTTTTGGCGGTAATCCCCGTAGTCGTCTTTATCCTGTTCCAGAACCCTATGAAGCCCAATTCGATCCCGATGAAATTATTTTGCGAGACAATGTTCCTCAACAAAACCAACAGAGTGCCAAAGTGCAAATGGCAGGGTATTACCGCCTTATTGCTAACCTTGACGATAATATAGGGCGAGTCCTCAATTGGTTAGATAGTTCTGGACAGGGAGAAAAGACACTTGTTGTATTCTTTTCAGATCATGGTGAAATGGGGGGTAGCCAGGGATTAAGAAATAAACAAGTTCCCTACGAAGAGTCCCTGCACATACCTCTTATATGGCGTCTGCTCGGTAAAATACCCAAAGGTATGGACTATAACCAGCTAATGTGTGGACTTGACATTTATCCAACAAGTGCGGGTTTTTGTAATATTCCAATAGCCGAGAACATTCAGGGTTTGGATTATTCAGATATATTGACTTCTGATAGAACAACACCTTTGAGAGAAGGCGTTTTGGTACAATGGGAGGCTCCCCGTTTTGCATTTGGTGACCATCCATACCGTGCCATACGTACCACAACCCATACCTATGTTGTGGGTAGAGATGATTCTTTTTGTCTTTTATTTGATCATCAACAAGACCCGTGGGAGAAAAATAATAAATTTTATGAATCAGAAAGTCAGGCGGTAAGAAAGATACTGCATCATCAGCTAGAAAAATTGATTCAAGAGTCTGGCGAAATGGTGCCTAACTACCTTCTTAAATATGCTCCTAAATAGCGAGTTCTATTATTTCAAGGGTGAATTTTTTGGATATCTCCCCCTCTGAATTAGAGTATCTATGGAGAGCACGAAAATCCATGGGGTCGATTCATTCTGCTGTCAGTTCATACCTGATAAGAATCGCGATTCTTAGATAAATCTTTTGAATGTAAGCCCTTGTGAAAAGTGCAAACCCCAGGCTTTTTCGTGCTCTCCGTTTGAGGGCAAACGTATTGCCTCCCACCAGAGAAAAATGCAGCTTGATCGGCATAAAGGTAGACACACCACCCTTGCTGAGCATATGCCAAGCCATCACAAGCTAAGAGCCGAATGGACCGCTGAGCGCTTTATCGATTGGGCTAGCAAAATAGGCCTTTTTGTAGATCCCAGGAAATTTGCAACGCTAAGGAATGGAATTTTTGACCTTTGCGTTGTTTTTGATTTTAAGACCCCAGTGTTTATGGGCTATCTCACGAGAATTGGTAAAGGAAACCCGTAAAGTTAATCAAAATTAAATTAACCATGAAAAGATGAGTTTTTCTTACCGCA
>JAHEBB010000742.1 GCA_024642575.1 Trueperaceae bacterium
CCTCGAGACAGCTACCTTTGGGGTCTTCGTGGCTCGAGTCAAAACCAAGACCTGGCCAGTTGTAAACCTGCTGGACTTTTGTGGCGTTGTGGTCAAGCTCGAGCCTCGAGGGTTTTTGCGGCAAAGCTTCACTGCCTTCTGGTACCTCGTCAACGACTGCTGGCAAAGGTGCAATCAGGCTTGCCTGCTGACACGAAATCAGCAGGAGGCAAGCCACTAAACTTAAGCCAAACAGGGTTCTTTTCACCATTTGTTAGTACCAGTTATCCAAAATCTGAGCATCAAATTCTCTTAAGGGCTTGCAACATCAGGAAAATCAAGGACAAAGTGATATTCACGAAAGATGCCTATCGCGTCAGTGGTACCACCTCGGCAATCTGTACGATCCCAATGAGATCCTTTTTCGGCATGCTGGGTTGCTTCATAAAGGGTATAAGAGGACAAAATATTATTCTGTTCATCGACCAGTAAAACATAGAGGCTACCTAAAGCGCAGGGGCCACCTATATTTATTGCAGCAATATCCAGAGCTTGTCCTTGGCGAGCTCTAAACATGCTGGCTGAATCCCAATCATTAAGGTGAGAAATTGAAAATCCATCTAAAAAGACATCATAATAATCATCAACTGCCATCACATTTAAACTATCTGCCTTTCCTGATAAGTAAAACTTTTGTATCGGATTATGACTAAAGGCAACTTCATCACTGTAGAGCCCAGGGGTATCAAGTGCGCTTGGATCTGTTGGTAAGCTCAACTTTATACGAAAATCAGCAGGGCGCAGCTGCACACAATCAACGGAAAAACCGCTATCAATAGAAATGCTATCTTTGGTCACACTTACCCTTGGCGCCTCTTCAATTTCACCAAAAGCCGTATAAGACCAAGCGCCGCGCTCCGACATAAGCGGGTCGAAGTAAAGCCCGGTACCTTCCAGATTTAGACTCGCCTCAGCGTGACTGTTATTACAACCAATGGCAGTACCCAAAGGAATTGCACGTACATTATTTGTTCCATCTATTTTAGGCATTTGCTGATAAACCGTTTGGGCTGTTTCGCTTACGGGGTGAATAGAACCTACATTAAACCCAAAGCTGAGGTCTTCCGGTTCCATGGTCAGATCAATCGGATTAATCCTCACACGGTCATAACGGGTCGCTTGTTCAAAAGAACCATTAACCTGATCAAAGTCCCCACCATTTAGAGCAGCTGCGTGGGTCGTGCCTCTGGCTAAGTTTTGTGGGCTATGAAGCTGCAAGTACTCATAGTAAGAAGTGGCATCGGGGCGATTATCTTCAGGGGTACCAAACAGCTCAATTTCCTTCGCCCTATCCTTGGGCAAACAGTAGACTCGATAGGCGCGGCTCAGGTCGCGCTGATAGTAAATGGTATAGGCTGTGCTCGAGCTAAACTCTCTCGCACCGCGCACGTCTTTGAGTGTATTACAGGTATTTGGCAAATCCCACTTGCCCCGTGGGGGTATATAGCTAAACCAGGCCCGAATATCATCCTGAACTGCTTTATAGTCATCACTGGTCGCGTCACCAAAGCCGTCTATACTGACAACCTTGCAATCATCAAACTGCCCTGCCTGACACTTGGCAAGCTGCTCTTGCAGGGCAAAACGCCTATCAGCAACCTCATTACTTAAGAAAGTCGCCATACTGCTTGGGCTTTTGGTTTCTTGCTCGCCTGCTGCAGGGTTTTCCTGAGCAGGTTCAAAGATAGAGTCGTTTTTTATGTAGTAACGGGCATCAATATCAAAATCTTCTAAACTAGCCAGGAGCTTCATAAGGCGGCTTGCAGTAAAATGCGCATTCATGGCTTTGATAGCTTCATTGCTTTGACCATCTTGGGTTGTCAGGACTTTATAATCGGTTAGGGTTACTTGTTTGGAACAAACGCTCAAGTGTTTAAGAACATCATTGATTTCACTCCCTGTTAGATTCCCCGAGCCCAGCAGGCTCAAAGCTGTCCCCGAAGTCGGGGTTTCAGGTGTAGTCGGGGTTTGAGGAACGCTATCTTGAATGCTTAAACACTGTTCTTTAAGCCCGTTTAACAAGTCTTCAACAACAGCTCCAGGGTTTGATTGCACATCGAGAAGGGTATTGGCATCAGGAAACATACCAGCACTTATCAGATGAATTTTCATATTGGTTTTAGCACTGGCATCATCCAGAATCTTCTTTAGAGACGCCCCCCCATCAACGCCAATAGCGGCAATACTAATGTTCAATTCCCCCTCAATGTCTTTTTTATGCTCTTCACTATACGTTTCAATCTGGGCAATCAGATAGAACTCCCCACCCAGTGTTATCGAAC
>JAHEBB010000743.1 GCA_024642575.1 Trueperaceae bacterium
CTCAACGAGTGCTTCGAGTTTTTCTTGAGGCTGCTTTGGAAGTAAATCCTCAATAATTTGTAGTGTCTGCTGACGTGTCATAGCAAGATTTTAGCACAAGAGTAGGTATGGCGGTTTAACGCCCACGCTCAGGGGCGCTGAAGGCGTTTGAGGTATAATTTGTCATGTTTTAAGTCCTTTCGTACGTTTGTAACAAAACGATTCAGCGTCTCTTGCAATGATTAGTTAGAGCGAAACCACCAACCAAGTACCTTAGAGCTCTTTGCATCCTGAAACATTGTACAATCCCTGTAAACAGATTCGCTATACAAAGAAATTTAGAAACGGTTAAACAAAATGACTGTAAAAGTTACTCTACCTTCACACACTTATATACCTTCATCTAATACCCAACTAACGTCATATCGCGGTAGTGTAGGGCGAATTTTGTCTTTGCCTCTTTCCTTTTCTGACAACACAGCAAAGTGCCCAAGAATGCCTAGTGCTTCACAACCCATTTCCCAATTGGCACACCAAATGCCTAATGCGACTGCTGCATAGTAGCGCGATTCAGTCGTAGCGTAAAAGTCAAACCTCAGCAATTGTGACTTATCTTTATGACCTTCTTGCCTTTGCCCAGTTATTGGTTCCAAAATAGCTACGCAGCGGGTTGTTTGGGCATTAAATGAAGAGGGCGACCATTGACATACCTCAAACGAGCGTCCAAAACGGTTAAAAGGCATTGCTTTCAAATTAAGAGGCTCCTTAAACTGCAAATCAGCAAAAAAGAGAGCGGAAAGGGGTAGGCGACGGCGTTGTAAGCCTTGAATAAACCGCAGGAATAAAGGCTTATACCAAGACTTATAGCCAATAGCACAAACACAGATGATATGATCTTTTGCTGGACTAAAGCGGTCGCCCAAGTGCCGCACGATGCTGGATTGATCTGCACCTGGTCCAATCCAGCAAGTTGCTAAACCCATGCGTGTAGCATCAATAACAATTTTTTGTAAGCTTCTTCCTATATTGATAACGGCAAGACGATTGTACTCACTAGGTGCAATAGCCACAAGGAACTCAGTCGCACACACGACAGGCCAAACGGTGAGGGGTGCTGCAATGTATTCAAAGCGAATAGGTGCGTTACCAATAGTAGCTTCCTCACTATGCAAACGAACAGATTTCATCAGTTCGCTATGGTCGGCATGCGTTAGTTTGCGCGTTTGAAACGAACGGCATGAACGTCTTGCTCTCATTAAGTCAAATCTATCTAGTTCATTGTTTCGCTTAGGAAGGCGCTCTTGAGGATGTAGGCGAAACTTAACCGTAAGGATGTCGAACATAAGCACAATCAAAAAAAGAACTGCAATGACGGATAATAAGTGCGCTACTGACCTGTTACCCAAAAACCAGCTCAATGCAGCGCCAATAAAAAAAATGATAGCTACGATCGCTATAGGCAAGTACTGTAGCCAGCCAGTAAATTGAAGACGACGCTTTAAGCGATTTAAAGATGAAACAATCATCCTATTGACCCTTCAGGTTTAGAGAAAAAGAAAGCCAATAATTCCTGAGGTTTTACGCTTTTGCGCGTTTTTGGGAAAGTCATAAACACCATTTCAATTTGAGCTATTTTTTGCTAGTACATACTCGCATTAACTTTAACAAAGCATTTATTGCAAGTCAATACTCGCATATGCTAATGTCTAATTTGCAAGGAAGGTCAAATGCCTAAAGTTATTCATGAAGCTAATGTTTTTACTGCGGTTAGCAAAGTATTTACCAAGTGGGGTTATGAAAATTCAACCACCAAAGGCTTAGCAGAAGCAGCAGGTATTCATGAGGCAACCCTTTTTCGTAAATATCAAAGTAAAGAAAAGCTTTTTATAAAAGCCATGAAGCATGAGTTTTCCCATGTGCCATTACACCATGTCAAATATACAGGCAATCTTGAAGCTGATCTTTTGAGTATTGTTAACGCCTATATTGATACGCTTCACTCTCATGGTGACATCATGTCACTTCTCTTCATAGAGGTGCCACGTTATCCTGAGTTAAAAGAAGCTTTAGACGTACCTCTGAAAAACATTCAAGCCATAACAAAGATAGTGGACCAATATCAGGCTCAAGGCTCTCTCGTAAGAGAGAACGTTATGGATAGTCTTGCTGCATTGATTGGGCCTTTGATGGCTAAATATATGTTTAGTCGCATGAATACAAGCACTGTACGGTCAGAATTGGAACCATCGGACTATATAAATTTATTTTTGTCGGGTAGAAAACCACGATGAGTTTTGTTAGTTCGTATTGAAAAATCGGCTGATCTTGACGCTCTAAC
>JAHEBB010000231.1:0-3960 GCA_024642575.1 Trueperaceae bacterium
TCAATATTCATAATAGGTGCAGGGCTCAGCTCTTGCCCTGATAATAAGCTAAGTGAAAATAATTTAACCTGACTGACCAGCTGTGACGCCATTTGTAACTTATTGAGCTCTTGGTAAAAGGGGTAATCCGTGGGTGATAACAAGGTTGTAATCATTATAACCCCTCCTAATCTTTCAACCCCAAAGGCAAAATCATACCTTTGCGATACCTCATCAATAGCACAGGCTTCTAAGATAAGACTTAAATTATTTTGCTTAAGTCCTGAAAAATAATGCTCAATTGCTGCCTCAGGCGTTTTAAATGCTCTGTTTTCTTCCTGGCTATGGGCTGTTGAAATAAATAACCCTACCAGGACGATCAAAAGAAATACTTTTTTCATCGGCTTTTATTATATACCCAAGCTTATTTAATGCTTTTTATAGCTAATTTATGGAACGAATTTCAAGAGCGCCCGTATTCTTTTACACTTTGCCTTACTCGTCTTTGGCACAAACGACTCAAATCCCACGAACTTATTTCTTTAGTTCGCTAGGGGTTTGCCCTGCGAAACGCCGCATGGCTCTGCTTAGATGCGGCTGATCTGCATAACCTGCCAAATAAACCACATCAGCGATAGCCACTCCTTTTTCTAACAGCGCAGTCGCTTCTCGGGCACGCTCAATTTGCCTGAGGGTTGTCTGACTGATGCCTGTAACTTGCAAAAAACGTCGCTGCAATGTTCTTTCTGAGACTTCACTGACCTCACCCTTTAAAACCGCATCGATCAAGGGGTCTTGCAAAAGTAAACCCTCTCGAATGAGTTTGGCAATAAAAAGGTCAGCGTCCTCAAAATTGGGTATTTGCCAGGCAGATCCTTGTATCCAAATCTTTTTGCTACTGGCCTCAGGCAAAGTTAGCTCAGCATTAACCAAATTTTTTAAAGGAAACTGGGGCATAAAACTACCATGCTTAAAAGGAATACCCAAAAATTCGGCGTCTTCAGGTACATCTGAAGATGATGCTTTGGTTTCTGGACCTCTTAGAGTCACTTTGGTTTGGCCATATTGTTTGGTGATTACTATTTCCCATTGACTTGCTGCTCTGGAAATAAAAGACGCTTTGCCCCCGCTTCTTGTTCGCCAAATGAAAGCAATATGGGAAGAGTCTGGAAGATTATAGTCAAAATCAAACATCTCTATGAAACCTAATTCAGTATAGTGGCATCCCTATAATTAGGTAGTAGCAACCATCCCAAATTTTCACTAACTGGGCTCGAGCCCTCAAGAAACTGGTTTGGCTATAGATATAAGCAGGTTCGAGTCCAGCCCCAAGAAAACAGGCAACTAAGCAATTGCAGCTTTCTCAGCTTTAATCTTAAGTATCTGATGAGTTATTGTTTAAGAACATAAAATCGATAGTTCAACACAGCCCTCTTTAAAGCATGCTAAACTTGCGTTTGCTGTTTTATAAAGCCTGAAGGCTTATAAAGAATAGGTATAAAGCTAATACTGGAGGATTAAAAAAGATGGTGCACCCGACAGGATTCGAACCTGTGACCTTTGGCTCCGGAGGCCAACGCTCTATCCAACTGAGCTACGGGTGCATACGAGGCAAGCGCCATCTGGTTAATAGAATCACCTCGGTAAGCTCTGAGATGATACCTTCAGTATACAGGAGGAAGTCAAGTCTATGAAGTTAAGTAAACGTACAAACACCATTATTTTATGGGTTATTTCAATCGGGCTACTTGTCAGTATGCTTATTGCCTTTACCCCAACCCTCGGCGGCCTTTTTAATAGTAAAAGTTCCACAGCCGATACCAGCGCAACCGCTCTAATGGTAAATGGCAAATCGATTTCCGAATTAGAAGTCGCTCGAGCTTTGCAAAATTCAAATCAATCTGGATTCCAAGGTGAGGTTGCCTCTGACTTACAGATTCTGACCTTAGATAATCTGGTGCAAACCCAACTGCTTAAAGAAGCCGCCACAAATATCCGCGTTTCCGATGGCGAAGTGCGCACCGCCGTTGATGACTGGCGTCAGCAAAATAATGTCGCTGGTCGCTCCAATGATCAGCGTTATTTGAGCATTATTGGTCAAGCAGGTTACACCGATCAGAGCTTTAGAGATGCTTTTAGAGGTCAGCTAAAAATCAACAAGTATCGGGAGCAATTAACAAAAGATGTCACTGTCAGTGACGATGAAGTTAAAGCCTTTTTTGATCTCAACTTAAACAATTATCAGAATGAAGAACGTATTAAGGCGAGAGAGCTGGTTGTTGAAGATCAAGATCTTGCTAATAAGTTGCTTGAAGATCTCAAAGGTGGCGCTGACTTTGCAACCGTGGCAAAAGAAAACTCGGTTGAGCGTGCTGATCAAGAAGGTGCTTTAGGAGCACCTACAGGCAGTACCGATCCCCAAGCTGTAGGTAGAGCTGCTCTACCTACCCAAGTTGCTACTGCAGCTTTTGCTTTGCAAGGCCCAGGACTTACCGAAGTTGTTAGCTTTAACGAACGTTTCTATATTGTCAAGATTGAAGAGTTTATTCCTTCAGGGCCTAAAGCTTTTGATGAAGTTAAAGATCAAGTTAAAGAGGATGCGCTAGCAGCCAAGCAAACGGGTGTTTTAGAGCAAACCTTTAAAGATTTAAGGGCAAAAGCTACCATTACTAGTCCTGAAGGTAGCACTTACACCTTTGATGATCCAGTAGTTGCCAAAGTCGGCAATGATGAAATATTACGTAGTGATCTTGCTCGAGTTGTCTACAATGACCCACAAGTTTCACAAGCTTTACGCCCAGATACTGCCGACCTGATTACCCAACTCTTTAAACCTTCTTACCTCGAGCGCCTGATTGATAGCGAATTAGCCTATCAAGGTGCAGCTCAACTGGGTACAAGCTTTATTGGTTCAAAGGGACAAATTGCCAGCAATGCCTTGCAATATGTAGGTAAAGACGCCTCTGCCACAGAAGAAGACTATAAAACCTATTACGACACCAATATTGCGCGTTTCACCATCCCAGCTAAAGCCATTGTCTCAAGGGTCAACTTTGAAACCGAAGAAGCCGCAGCTGCTTTTCGCAACGCTATGCTAGAAGGTGGGGACGTCGCTGAAATTGCAAGTGCCAATAGTGGAGAAGTTGTTGATTTAGGTACCGTCAACCCTGGCTCCTTAGCCCCTGAGCTTGATCGTGTTTTGTTTGAAACCGAAGCTTTTGAAGCCCTCCCTGATAGCAGTAATCAAATATCAGATGTTTTGGCGCTTACTGAAACTATCCAGGTTCCAGTAGACCAAGGTACTGATGCACCAGTAGATCAAAGTACCGATGCAAATGCCGACGCTACAACGGACACCACTACGGATGCTACAACAGACACAACGCTAACCGACACTGCCACAGATGCAGCAACTACGACTGACAGTTCGACTGATACAAGCTCGAGCGACACCAGTACTACTGACACTGCAACAACCTCCGAAGACACGACAAGTACCGACAGCTCAACTGATACCAGTACCGGTGACGGTGCCAATGTGGTTACCGAAGAAGTCGTCAACCGTTATGTTGTGCTTATTGCCGATCGCAGCCCAGAAACCATCCGCCCCTTTGAAGAAGTAAAGCAGCAAGTTGAAAGCAGCGTACTGGCTAACAAACGTGCCGATTTACAAACCAACTGGCTTGATAGCTTACGTGAAACAATCCCTGTCGAAAACCTACTGGCGAGTGCTACCCCAGCAACCCCTAGTAGCTTTGAAACCACGCCGCTTGAGGGTACTACGCCCAGTGACACCCCCACCCCCAGTGACACCCCCAATACTCCTGAAACGCCTGCAGACAGTGGCTCAACTGACACACCTTCAACAGATGAGACAGCTACGGATACCCCCACTGATACAACAAGTGGTGACAGCACCAGTTCCGACTCTTCTACTGAAGAAACCCCTGCAGAAACAACGCCTCAAAGCAATCCTTAAAT
>JAHEBB010000231.1:4060-6560 GCA_024642575.1 Trueperaceae bacterium
TGTCCATGTAAGTAATTAAGTTTTTTCTTTTTACTATTAGGTATACGATAGCTTTCATGTTTGCCAAAGGTATGGGTCAACCCAATCGTAATTTTTGGCTGGGTGTCTATAACGGCATTCTAATAAATGGCGCAGAAGCCTTCTTTCACAGTAGTCTCGTTCTAGCACCTTTTTTGGCTACGCTTGGTGCACCCTCTTTCATTATTGGCTTTATTCCAGCGTTAAGAGTAGGGGGTTGGTTTTTACCACAACTTTTTGTTGCAAGTCGCTTAGCGCATCAACCTTTTAAGCTTCCTTGGTATCGCCGAACTTCTCTGGTGCGTATTCTTGCTTATCTTGTCATGGTGTTAAGCATTTTTGCCTTTCGGGCCTATCCAGGCTTGATTATGTTTATCGTTCTGGCAGTTATCGGCGTTATTTCAGTGTCAGGGGGCATCTCGGGTATTCCTTTTGCAGATGTTACGGCAAAGGTCGTCCCCCACTACCGTTTAGGTACCTTCTGGGCTTTGCGTAATATTATTGGTGGTAGTTTAGCGCTGGTTTCAGGCTTCACCTTAAGACGTATTCTGGCAAGCGATATACCCTTTCCCCAAAATTTTGCCACTATCTTTGCAATAGGCGCTAGCCTATCTGGCCTAGCCTATCTGGCTTTTTGTATTATTCGAGAACCCGAAGGTCATGTCACAACCAAACAGCCGTTTTTAAGTATGCTGAAACGTGTACCAGGATTAATTAAATCAGATGATAGCTTTAGGCGCTATATTCGTGTGCGTTTTTTAGCCCTGCTGGCTCTTTTAGCTGACCCCTTTTATGCTATTTATGCTTTGCGTCAGCTTAATGCGCCAGCAACATCTTTAGGTCTATTTATCATACTTGCAACTATGTCTTCTATGCTTGCCAACTTTCTTTTTCGGCGACCTGCCAACAAAGGTCAAAATGTCAATGTTTTACAAATCAGCATTTCGCTCTTACTCCTAGCCTCCTTGGCCGCTTTCCTGATAAAATCCTGGCATCTATTTGCTCTTGTCTTTATGCTTTCTGCCGCTGGGCAGGCCGGTATTGGCATTGCTGCTTGGAATCTGCTTTATGCGGTTTCTAAAGAAGAGGAACGCCCCCTTTATGTAGGGACTGCAAATAGCCTCTTATCACTGCCAAGCTTTGCCCCTATTTTCGCAGGGGGGTTGGTTGATCTAGTTGGCTTTAAAAGCACCTTTATCTTGGCAGCCCTCATGGCGCTAGCAGCGCTTGGTTTTGCCTTTCGTTTTACCGAATTAAAAGAGCTAGACCGAAGGGCGCTCGAGTCTTAAGCAAAAATAGTTTGAATGAGCAGCTCGAGCCTTTTTCTTGCCTGCTCGAGCCCTGTTAGTTCACCCCTCAGTAACGCCAACAAAACAAATAGATAAGCAGCCATAAATAAATGTGCCATTGCCTCTGCATCTTTATCTTGTCTTATTTCCCCAATACCTTTCGCCTGCTCTATTAACTGAGCTATAGCCCTTACAAAACCCTTCACCTGATTAGAAAAGGCTGCATCTGTTTGATGAAACATGCTATTTTGCAACAGCACACGACTCAGGTCAGGGTGCTTTAGATAGTAACTATAAAGTTCAGTTGCTAGGAATAAAAGCTTATCTAAAAGCTTGTCTTTAGTGGGCAAATGCAAAAAAGCATCTGCCACCGTTACTTCAATATCTTCATAAAGAATATTGGCGAGCATGGCAGACTTGTCAGAGAAATGTAGAAATATCGTTCCTAAAGCAACACCTGAAGCCTCGGCAATCTGACGACTCGTGGTAGCCTCATAGCCTTGCTCTTCAAATAGACGTTTAGCAACCCGCCTGATTTGTTTTCGTGTTTTTTCTTTTTGCTCCTGACGCTTATTCACATTTATCCTTATAAACCTATTTTACAGGCATCTTGACAAAATCATAACAAAAACCTAATACTATGAACATGTTCAGTGAACATGTTCATTTAATGATTTGGAGTAGAAATAGATGAAAGCTACTATTATTGGAGCAGGCATTGCAGGTCTTAGCTTAGCCCTTTGTTTACAAAGACTAGGGCTTGATTACGAAGTTTTTGAAGCTTCTGTAGACCTTAAACCCTTAGGTGCTGGTATTGTCTTATCTCCTAATGTCATGTACATTTTTGATCAGCTTGGTCTTAAAGAAGAGCTCGAGCGTGTAGGTTCTGAACTTCAAGAATTTGAAATTGCATCAGCCAACGGAAAAAGGTTGCAAGTTATCCCTAACGAAACCAACCTTCATGGCACAAGGTATCAGAGTCTGGGCATTCATAGAGGAGCACTTCAAAAAATAGTGAGCAGGACCATTCCAGCAAACAAGATTCATTTGGGGCACAAGATGACTAAGCTCGAGCCAGCTACAGCTACCCTCTCTTTTGCCAATGGAGTTTTAGTAAAAGCTGATTATCTTGTTGGGGCCGACGGTATCCATTCCCAAGTCAAGCAAAGCCTCTTTCCCGAATCCAAGATAAG
>JAHEBB010000744.1 GCA_024642575.1 Trueperaceae bacterium
AGGCTACAAGCAATGCGCTTATGGACCAGATTGCCAAGCGTTGTGCTGGCAAAGGGAGCAGGGGTTTTGTGCTTTTGCACTTTTTCTAAATAAAAGCGTTTTGGGCAGGCAAGGACGTAGTTTAGACTAGGGGAAAGATTCATACCTCCAGTCTCTAAAATGCCTGTCACACCACCCTGTAACAAACTCTGATTCCTAAAGGTCACTATTAAAAAAAGCAAACCACAAGCTACTGCATCCAGCATAACTTTGTGGTTTTTGCTATTCATCTGACAACCTCATGCTTTTTGTAACAAAAACCATTCCAGTGAGATTCCAGTGACTTTGGCAAAATCTCGTTATAGTTTGCCTATGCGACTCCTCACTTTTGGAGGTCTAAGACTTGAAGGATCAGACTTTCGTTCTGAGCAGCCACTTGTCTTACTTGTCTATTTGCTTAGCAAGGGAACGGTAAGTCGAACTGAGCTCATGGAGCTTTTCTGGCCTTTTCAAAGTCATAAAACCAAACGGGTTAAAAGTTTGTCGGATTGTTTAAATCGGCTTGCCAAGGCTGGGGTTGAAATCGTTAAACGAGGGGCAAACTTAAGTTGCGCCTTAGAGACTGACTTCCTTGACCTAGAAGACTGGTTTCAAGATGGCAAGTACCAGCAGGTCATAAGCCTTTATCAGGGAAGCTTTTTACATGACATTGATAGCAGCAAACGCTGGCAACTAGGAGAAGAACTC
This sequence comes from Trueperaceae bacterium, assembly GCA_024642575.1. Lineage (GTDB taxonomy): Bacteria > Deinococcota > Deinococci > Deinococcales > Trueperaceae > JAHEBB01. The sequence goes on from JAHEBB010000744.1 coordinate 727, forward strand.
GAAGAGTGGCTAAGTGTTCAAAGGGAAGGATTTCAAGACAAGTTTGTTCAGGCAGCGTTTGCTGTACTTGAAAAGCATTTGTCCCAAAATAACTATGAAGCACTAGCCCCACTTGTCAAACAACTCTTAGCCTTACCCCAAGGAATTCGGCCATTTAGCAGCCAGGAACTAAGTCGTTTAACCATGATTCTGGATGCAGCAGGCATTCATGGTTTTGATGCTCAGGTAAAACACCTGTATGAAGCGCAAGACTTAGCCTTTGGGAATGATTTACTGGGTCGCCAGGAGATCAGTGCAGAACTCTTAAAAACGATCTTAGCTACGCACTCAGTAATGGTTCATGGTCTAGCAGGCGTGGGTAAGACCCGCCTACTCGAGCACTTACAGCCCCACCTGGAACGCTTTTTTGAGACGGTTACCTTTTTTCGCCTGGCCTCTTTGCCCAGCTCTGCAAGCGAGCTAGACTTGCTTGACGCGTTATCCCTGCAACTTGGCATTAAGGTTTCAAGTAGGGCTTTACTTATTCATCACCTTGGTAAAACAAAACAGCTCTTTATTTTGGACAATTTAGAGCAGCTTCGCCACCTTGACCCCTTTTGGGATAAACTGCTGGCTAATTGTCCTCAGTTACATCTTCTGGCTAGTTCAAGAATCAAGCATGATTTTGCCGTTAGTTATGAACTGTTACCTCTGAGTAAGGAAGCTGGGTTTAGCTTGCTTGAGCTCGAGCTAAAACGTTTGGGGCTGAGGTATGCCCTCCCAGCAGAAGACCTTAAGACAATTCTTGAGCTGCTTGGTTATTTACCCTTAGCCATCAAGCTGATAGTACCCTGGTTTAAGGTGTTGCCCGTTACCGAGATTTACGCAAGACTCAGTCAGAATCTTGATTTACTGGTCGATAGACAGCTTGCTTTTGAACAACTTATAGATGACTCTACTGCCTTATTAAGCCAAGAAGATCAGGATTTGTTTCATCAGCTGGCGGTGTTTCGAGCTGGCTTTGATTTTGACGCTCTTCAGGCGATTTTTTCAGCTAAGCAACGTTCTTTAAGAACTCTGGTAGAAAGCAGCTTGCTTGGCTTTTCTTTAGAAACAGGCCGTTACTTGTTTCATCCGCTCATTCAGCTTTATCTTGATAGCCAAGAGAACCCTATGGGTGAAACTTATTCTCGTTATTATCTTGACTTACTAAGGCGTAAAGAAGCTAGACAAAAGCTAAGCCTTGATCTTGCTAATCTTGAGGCAGCCTGGGAATTTCAGCTTGGTCACCAAGCAGAGAAACTTTTGGTTTACCTTGATGATCTGAGGCAACTGGCAGACGAATTGTCAAACCCTGCTTACTGTTTGAGGCTTGCACAAGGAGTATATGGGCACTTTCCAAACGAGCCACAGGTACTCGTGCTTATAGCCTGGTTAAAGTTAAGACTGGGTCAGTATAACGAAGTCAGAGCAATTACCGAGAAGGCCAATAAGCTGGCAAAAAGTCTTGAGGTAAAATTATCGGCCTTAAATGCGTTAGGAGCATCCTTTGATCTAGAAGCTAAATTTTCGGCAGCAAAAGATACTTTCCTAAAAACCTACAGCCTTGCT
>JAHEBB010000232.1 GCA_024642575.1 Trueperaceae bacterium
TGCACTGGATTTATAGCAAAGCTGCCGGTAACCCTCTATATACCTTGGAATATTTAAGGTTTTTAAGTCGCCAGGGTTATTTGTGGAGTGATGGGAAGTCATGGCATTGGCGTAAGCCCGAGAAAAGCGTTATGCCGCTCACCGTTGAAGCGCTTATTGAGCTGACCCTGAGCAAAGCCAGTGATAGCGATACTCTTAAAACAACCCTGGATAGCAGGGCTTATCTGGCCTTTGATGCCGACGATCCTTTATGGCAAACGCTGGCAGGTCTCTCGGCTAATGAATTTTCAAGCGCAAAAATTGAACTCGAGCGTCAAGGCATTTTGCATAATGGCAACTTTGCACACCCGCTTTACCGAGAGCTTTGTCTTAAACTTTTATCAAGAACTCAGCGACAACAGTATGCCAGACAGGCAATTAAGGCCTTAGAAACGAATCCTGAGGCAGCCTCGACTTTTATTGATGACGCTGCCCTTAACCCTGAGGCAGCAATTAAGTTACTCGAGCATGCCATCAGCAAAGCAAAAGAGCTTAAAAACGAAGCCAGGGTTGCCCGCTTACAGGCTCGAGTGGTTGATTTTAGTCAAGGAGCAGAAAAGGCTGATCTTGCCTTTGAAGCAGCGCTCAATCTTTACGAGTATGATTTAAATGAAGCCATCCGCTTACTCTCTTTAGCTCATCAAATTCGGCCCGAGAATTACAAGTTTGGTGAGCGACTGGCGCTTTATCTTGCTCAGGCTGGGCGCAGACTTGAAGTTGAAAGTTTACTGGGCAGTTTTTCAGCCGCCGAAAGAAAGCATGCCAAAGGTCTCATGCTAGAAATTGGTGTCGCCCATTATTTGCGAAATTCACAACAGGTTGTTGATATCTGGGAAGCTAAGCCAGATCTTCATAGAGCTGCGTCAGCGACAACCCTTCGCAATGTTGCCTTTTCAAAAGCCGACCTGGGTCAGTCAAAGGAGGCGCTCGAGCTTTGTCAAAAAGCGCTTGGGCAATCATCTCTTTCTGTCGAGGAAAAAGCTCTCTTGCTCGAAACCTGTGGTTTTGCCTGCTACACAGGCTCAGATTTTACTAAGGCAGTTCAGTATTACAGCGAGGCCATCGAGCTATTTCGCTCGGCAGGTCAAGAGCACCGAAATGGCTCACTGCTGTTTAATAGAGCTATTTCCCTGCAAAATCTTGCCCGTTTTCAAGAAAGCCTAACAGATTCCCAAGAAGCACTGCGGTTAGCCCAAGAAAGCGGAAATACCTTGTTTTATATCAACGCTCAGTTGGCCTTAGGCATTGCTTCCTTAGAATTGGGTCACTATGAAGAGACCGAGAAGCTTTTTCTTGACTGCGAAGCCTATTATGCAAAAACCGATATGGCAACCTGGCTTATTGATGTGAATCTAGGCTTAAGCGACCTATACTGCAAATGGAAAACGCCCTATGCGGGGGTTTTAGCTCGCAAACATGCTGACAAAGCCTGGCAATATGCCAAACAACTTAATAACCTTCGCTACCTTGCAGGTACAAGCCCTTATACCGTCATGGCGGAAACCCTCTATGGTGACCCTCATCAGGCTTTAAATCTTGCAAAAGCAGCTGAGTCTTTATGTTACGCAGAAAAGGATAGACAAAACCTTTGCCGAGTCTTATTTGCCAAGGTCATTATTCTTGGTTTAATCGGGCAAGGTAAAGAGGCGCTGACGCTCGCGCAAGAAGCACTAGAGCTTGCACAAAGCCTGGAGATGCCCCTAGAAGCCGCAAAAATAAGTCTTGAAATAGCACACTTAAACAATGATAAAGCGCTGGCAAAAGCAAAGCTCGAGTGGTTTGAAGCAGGTAACTTACAAAACGGCATCAACCTTGTCAGACATTACTTTCCAGACTTAGATAAGGAACAGAGTTCGGTCACTATACCCGTCAGAGCATCCCTAAGCTTAAAGGTACTTGGCGACATACGTCTGAGCATTTCCGAGCAAGACCAAAGGGTCCGCGGAAAGAAGCGCCAACAGCTTTTAAGCCTTCTTTTAGAAGCGCGTATTTCCGGGCGACCTGAACTGAGTCGCTTAACCCTTTTAGATGCACTTTACCCTGATATCTCTGAAGAAAAAGCGCTGGGGAGCTTAAAACAACTCATTCACGCACTTAGGCTAGAGTATGGCGAAACGCTTGTTAAAACCCTTGGTACTGGCTACGCACTTGGCGACTTAAGTTCAGACGCTGAACAGTTTTTAAACACAGGAGATACCCATTGTTGGCAAGGGCCTTATCTAGAGGACAGTAGTTTACAGGAAACCGTTGCTGAATCTCTCCATTTGTTTTTATATGAGAGTGCTCAAAACCTGCTCGAGTCTGAGCCTAAAGAAGTGGCTCGAGTGTGTCGCTTTTTGCTTGACTATGACCCCTTTAACCCAGACTATCTTGCCCTTACCTTAAAAGCCTTACAAAAAACAGATAATCACCGAAGTCTCGTGCGCATGTATGACCAAGCAAAAGAACAGTTTGCCGAAATGGGTGAAACCTTGCCCAAATCCTGGACTGAGTTTTTAAACCAGCAAACTCTTAACTGAGCTTTATAGCAGGCTAATTTTACAAGGCTACATTACTCATTTATAAATACAGCAATCTAAAGGATAAAAGCTACAGTGTCATCTAAATATTTATCGTTCAAGACACTGTTTTTTTAAAGACCTTATGTAGCCGACCAGATGATACCTGCTATAGTTTGTCTGGCACGTCACTTCTGACAAAGAATTTGGTGCTGACCAGATAATTGCTATATCGGCAAAAACCCCTCAAAACCTAACCGAAAACTAACCGGCTCTGTTCCATGATAGCTGTGTAAGCAAGGCACCTGGAAGGAAAAGGTATGAAAAGCCGCATGTGGGTCAGTATTTTTTTACTTATTTTGCTCAGCGCTTGTGGTAGTGGGCAAGCACCCCAACGTCAATCAGGCTGGAACAACAGTAATTGGGATAGCAGTACCTGGCAATAGCCAGAAAAGGGAGAAAGGTATGCCAAAAAGTAGCAAATATCTTTTATTCGGCGTTCTGGTAGTTTTTGGTCTAAGTGCGTTTGCCGTTAGTCCTTTGCCCTTTAGCTTTAAAGCAGGCGACCCAATAAAGGCAGATGAAGTTAATGCCAACTTTTCAGCCCTTAGCGACAGTTTAATTGCCCTTGACGCAGCTAAGCAAAACACAATTAAAGGAAGCCCTTGTGCTTCAGGGCAATTTGTCGTTGGTATTGGTTTGGATGGTCAAGTTATTTGCGGTATTGACCAAATTGGTTCAGCGGGTACGACAGGCATCTCGAGCCTAAACGGAAAAACAGGCAGCATAAGTATTGAAGGTAGCAATGGCATTTCGGTTGAAACAGGCGAAGGCGGTAAAATTATCTTAAGTGGTGGTGCTGCCCTAGATACTTTGGCAACTCTGACCTTTCCTTTTAGTCAAACCATCAATAATGCTAACCCAGCATTTGCCATTACCAATAATGGCGGGATTGCCTTAAGTGGCTCGAGCCCCAATGGTGCAGGGGTTTACGCCTTTAGCGGCAATATTGGTAACGGCGTCAGCGCCTATAGCGAGAAAAACTATGGCGTGCTTGCCTATACCAATACTGGTCTTGCTGGCGTATACGGCGAAGGCAAAATAAACGGTGGCGCAGGTGTGCGCGGGGTAAATAATGCAGGACCTGGCTCTTCTGGTCTTTGGGGTGAAAGTGCTGCTGGTCGGGGTGTGCGTGGTAGTAGCACAACAGGTATAGGGGTTGAAGGAACCAGCGGCAGTGGTTACGGCGTAAAAGGCAGCGTGCCTAGCGGTACAGGTGTTTACGGGGAAAATACCAGCACAACGACAGCAGGTGCAGGTGTACAAGGCCGAGCTAACTATGTAAATTCAGTCGGGGTCAATGGCCTTAGCAACAGTGGCACAGGTGTCAGTGGTAGCAGCAATACCAATGTTGGTGTATCAGGAACCGTTCTCTCGAGCGCTGCTGGGGTCAACTCTATTGCGGTTAGTGGCGTTAACAATGGCAAATATGGTTACGGGGTAAAAGGCGTGCAAAAAGGGGTTGGTTCAGGGGTTTACGGCTCAGCGCCCACAGGCGTAGGTGTGTATGGTGACTCAGGCAATATAGGAGTTTACGGCAAAGCACCAACGGCAATGTACGCTGCTGGAAACGCAAAGCAGGAGCTAGGCTTTGGTGGCTGGGCTAAGGCAATGGTTTTTTTAAATGTAAACCCAGGCGTAGACTTTAATATTGATCGTTGCTTCAATTCACAGGCTACTGGGGCTAGTGTTAACACCACACCCTGCGGATTTAATGCAACTAGTAGTAGTGTTGGAAGTATCGAAATTAATTTTGGTTATGACATTTCCCAACGTTTCTTTTTAGTAACACCTGTTGAACCTTATGGTCAGATTGCCGCATCTATTTATCCTATTAACAACACCACACTTAGAGTGAATACAAAATTTACCGACACAGCACACAATGAAAGATCCTTATATGCCTCTTTCTATCTAATTGTTTTTTGAGTTGTAACATTTTCTGTAGGCTTGTTTCATACGAATGCAAAGAATCCAAAAATTTTAAATCCACATTACAGCTGCGAGGTAGAAATGCAAAAGTACAGGTCAATTCCTCTATTTACCCTTATTCTAATGGTTATCTGGGTCAGTTTTGCTCAAACCACACCCGATACTCTCATCTCTATTCAGTTACAAAGTGGTGATCATACAGGAAGTTTTGAAGTAAGTCAACAAGATTCTTCTTGCCTTTATGGCACTTCAAATGGCGACGACTGGCGCACGCTTTATAGCACAGATGCAGCGCTTAAGGATGATGAAGTGAGCACGGTGTTACTGCTTATCCCCAATACAACCGAAGCCGAAAGCGGTAGCAGCAACTTTTTCTTAAGTGTAGGGTTTGGAACTTATGACAGCCCTTCTTATTTTGAGTACATTCTAGACCCTCAAAATAGTAGTGGCAGTGGCAACATAACTGTACAAAAGGATGGAAGTCATGCCACCTTAAGTATTACAGGGCAAACCAAAGCAGGGGAGCATTTAAGTGCAACCATCACTTGCAATAACGTTTTGGAGGTTAGTGGAAAACCAAAAGCCCTAAGCGAACTGGGTGAGCTTAGATTCGCACCCGATAATGCTTCAGCTACAGGCGCATTTAGTTTAAGCATTGGCAGTAAAACCTATCAAGGACAAACCGCCTCAGAAGCTACATGCATTCCAAATGCGTTTGGTGAAGGCGATTCGACCTTTGCTTATGGCTACTATGTTGATAATTACGACAGTTTTGACATCTACATACGTGACCTTGAAGCTGCCAAACAAGGAACCTCTGATTTTGGCTTTTCCATAAACACCTTTTACCTTGTTTACCGTCCAGGTGAGGGTAGCGGCAGTCTTAAAACCACGCAAACAGACAACAAACTAACGATTACTGTTGATGCAACGAGCCCCGAAGGAATTCCTGTTACGGCCACCATAAGTTGTCTAATCGAGTAAAGCTATGACTCAAGTTAGAAAGCAAGCTCGAGCTTCAGCCAAAAACCCCGTCTATTATCACCTTTGCTCCCGTTGCGGTCGCGCTACACCTGCCGCTGCTAAAGAACAGTTTTGCCCTAATGATGGCAACAAACTACTAAGCTGCTGCCCAAGTTGTGGCTCGAGCATCAGTTCACCCTATAGCCGATTTTGTAGTCACTGTGGTCAAAGTTTTAGCCCAACAGAATCCCCAAAAGAGAAATCTTGAAATGGCCTGATAAACATCTTTGCGTTATATCTAGCCCCAATTTCAGTAGCAAGTTCAAGTACCTATTTCATACAGGAGGCAAGTCATGAAACTATCCCGATTTTTAATCATTATAATGCTCTTACTGCTCTCGGCCTGCACATCAACGCCCGAGCCAAGCAAAGATCTCTTTAAAGAAAAAAATGCCTGGACAGGTGAAATTCCCGCAGATGCTGAAACCATAAGTCCAGAAGCCTTTCAAAAAGGTATCGATTCAGGTGAATTTGTACTGGTGAGTAGCGAAAGTCTAGCCGCCGAAAAGCTGGCAAGGCAAAAAGACTATGACCAAAACATTAGCTTTTTAAAAGATCTAAGTAGCAAAGATCCTGCAACTACCGCTTTGCTAAAAGAAGCTCAAGGCGTAACAGCTTTTCAAACCGACCTCGTCACGCAATTACCAGATGGTCAAAGCGTGACCCTGTTTGGTTTAGGAACGCAAATTGACAATGCTACTGAGGCGAATAAGCTGGCGCAAAGTGTTGATAATGCTCTGGCAGATTACACTCAGACCTACGCCGTATTGCCTGAAGATTTAAAAACCCAAGCACCAACACCCGAAAGTTTAAAAGGCAAGCCTCTGGAAGAGGTGCAAGCGGCGCTCGAGCAACTAAATACCTTACTAGGGGCATTATCTTCCACCCGTTTAGATGGGCTTAGGCTCGAGCTAAACCCTGATTTTCAGTCTCAGGCTGTAAACCCTGGCAATGGCACCGATAACAATGGAGTCTGCGCTCCCACAAATTATGCAGGTCGTTACTGGTTCCCCTTAAAAAACTTTATAAGCCCTGTAAAAAATCAAGCTAATCGGGGCACCTGCTGGGCATTTAGCGCCATTGGCGCTTTAGAGAGTCGTGAGCGGGTACAGAATAATAACGCTGCAAACCTATCCGAACAGTTTTTGGTTAACAAGGTTAAGCAAGACTGGGACAGTGATGATGATAATGACGGTTATTGGTCAGAAAAAGCCCTGAATACTGCGGTCAGTGAAGGTCAGATTTTCCCTAGTGAAAATGGCTGGACCTATAACCCCTCAATGAGTCGCCCCAAAGATTCTCATGCCAACTCCTGCACAGGCTACACAGGTGACTGCTCTGACACATCCCACCAAAGTAAACGGGTTTGTACCACAGTTATCTTTACCTTTTGTAGCTACCAAACCGTAAATTACAGTGGCGCTGGGGTTGCAGCGAGTACCACCATTCAAGTCTGGAAAAATGGCGATGCATTTGACCTAAACCGCTACCGTTTCTTGCTCTCACAGGGCTATGTGATTATGGCAAGTTTTCCTGTTTACAAAGGCTTTATGGATGATGTAACAAATAATGGCGTTGTCAGTAATTATGCCCAAACCCGCCTGGATGACAAGAATAATGAGGTAGCAGGTTCCTATGGTGGTCACGCCTTACAAATCGTTGGCTTTTTAAGTAATGAGGAGCTTACACAGTTTGGCAACACACCTAAAATTGGCGGTGGTGGCTACTTTATCATTAAAAATTCCTGGGGCTGTGGTGCTGGTGATGCTGGTTTTTACTATGTTCCTGCAGATTATGTGAGCCAACTCTTTACTTCACTTAGCGTCCTTAACTTTGATGGTCGCCGTAGCGACGCCTGGAACCGTGAACAAGCTACACCAGGGGGTAGCAATGCACCAAAAATCGAGATTAAAACAAATCCTGCTCGAGTTGACCTGCGCGTTGAAGCTGATCTTGCCCAGTTCTTTAAAGTTTCTCACCCTGTTGCCAAGAGCGTAACCTTGAGCGTCAGTTCTGATAAAGATGGCAGCCTTTACTCTGGGGCATGGAGTACCGATACCAATGCACTGTTTGGCCCTAGCCTCAAACGTAGCTTTGCTACCGCTGGCACACGCACGCTTACATTGGTTGCTCAATACGGCTCGAGCCAGTCAAGTGCCAGCTTTACTTTAAATGTTGTCAACACTGCCCCTGTCCTAACACTAGATTTTTCTGGTGACGCGCGGCAAGCCGAACCTTATACCATCACAGCACTTATAACTGACCCCAATGAAACCGATGCCAACAAACTCTGTGCCAATACCACCTGGTCAGTCGATGCCCCTGATACCCTCTCAGCAACAACAGGATGCCAAGTCAAAGTAACCTTTGGCACGACAGACACTCGGCAAGTAAGGGTAGCTACCAAAGATTCAGAAGGCTTGGTTGCGAGTAAAACGCTCGAGCTAAACGTCTTGCCTCCTGCCGAAAATCCTTTCCCTAAAATTACCAGTGCTGGTGTTTACTCAAGAGAATTTGTGGGTAGTGATTTTGTCTTCTGCGGTACAAAAACGGTAACAAGTGGCAACACCATAGATTTGAGGGCAAAGGGCTGTAATATTAGCATTACGCTACCAGACCCACAGCGCTACTTTGCCGAAGTGGTCGTCGAAAATCCTAGTGGTGAAACCTTAAGCAATAGCTGGAGTCTTTATGTGACCTACTCTGGCGCAGAGCACTTACTCTATACCTCGAGCGAAACCCTGTTTTCCCTCTACCCTTATGGCAACGCCTTTTTAGGTACCGATGACTGCCGCATTGCCGTAACCGTCAATGCACCTGAAGCCAGTCGCAGCAAGAGCCAAACCGTTTGGACCGGTAAATGCACTTACTATGCGGGTGTGCTTAA
>JAHEBB010000745.1 GCA_024642575.1 Trueperaceae bacterium
TAGAGGACTAGATAGATTTGCTGCGCGTAAAAAAGTTGTTAAAGCGTTAGAACAAGAAGGCAGCCTGATTGAGGCCAAAGATTACACGGTCTCGTTGGGTCTTTCACAACGCACCAAAGAGCCTGTTGAGCCTATTGTTAGCTTGCAGTGGTTTTACAATACCGATGAGGTTGCCACACGCATCTTAAAAGCGCTGGATGACAAAGACATCACCCTCTTCCCTGATCGCTACACCAAGGTTAACCGCGACTGGATGGAAAAACTGCGTCACTGGAATATCTCTCGGCAACTTTGGTGGGGGCACCAAATCCCAGCCTGGTATGACGAAGCTGGCAAAATCTATGTTCCAGACCCAGCTAACCCTGAGCTTGATTGCGATAAAGACCCGCGTTACGCCCACTTAACCTTAAGGCAAGACCCCGATGTTTTTGATACCTGGTTTAGCTCAAACCTTTGGCCCTTTAGCACGCTAGGCTGGCCTGACTTAGATGACCCTTTCTTTAAAAAATTCTACCCGACCAGTGTTTTGGTTACAGGCTATGACATCTTATTTTTCTGGGTGGCGCGCATGGAAATTGCTGGCTATGAATTTACCCATCAGCGCCCTTTTGAGCATGTCTTTTTGCATGGCTTGGTGCTTGATGAGCAGGGGCAAAAAATGTCTAAGTCTAAGGGTAACGGCATTGACCCCTTAGAAGTCATGGATGAATTTGGTGCAGATGCGCTGCGCTTTGCTACCACCTACGCCTCGACAGGCGGACAGGACATAAGGTGGGATGGTCGCCGTGTCGAAATGGGTCGCAACTTTAACAACAAACTCTGGAATGCCACGCGCTTTGCTTTTATGCACCTTGAAGGTGAAGAAGGTAGTTTAGAATTAGATGAAGGCAAACCTGAAACCTTAGCCGACCGCTGGATAATGAGCCGTTTGCAACGTGCTATCAAAACCGTTAGCACGCAGCTCGAGTCTTATGACCTTGGACTTGCCAACCGCGAAGCCTATGACTTTGTTTGGAGCGAATTTTGCGACTGGTATCTAGAAGCTGCTAAGCCTGCCCTCTATGAAGGCAATACTCGCACTAGGTACATCTTAAAAACCGTCCTGATTGATATTCTCAAACTGCTTCACCCGATTATTCCCTTTGTTACCTCAGAAATTTACGAGGCTTTGGGTTTTGACCATGAGCTAGGCTTAGCAAGTTGGCCAGTTACCGATGAAAGCCTGATTGACCCTGAAGCCGAAGCGAGCTTTGAACACCTGAAAAATGCTGTGGCTGCTGCCCGAAACTTAAGGGCCGAGGCTAATATAAGCCCGCAACAAAGCATCAATCTTTATGTGCAAGGAGCTGGGGCAAAAACGCTAGAAGAGAACGCTCGAGTCTTTGAAAGCCTTGCCAAAGCCACGCTAGTTAAAGATGCCCCTAAGGGAGCTGCCCTAAGTCAGGTTGCCCCTGACATAGAACTCAAGCTACCCTTTGAAGGTCTGATTGATGTCAACGACTGGAAAGCCAGACAGGAAAAACGCTTAGCTGACCTGCGTAAAAACCTGAGCATGAGCGAAAAGAAACTCTCCAACAGCAAGTTTGTTGATAATGCACCTGCTGCGGTGGTTGAAGAAGAAAAAAGACGGATGGCAGAGTCTCGAGCCTTGATTGCAGGAATTGAGGAAAGCTTAAAAGCCCTTTAGGACATTCTCTTAATACTATTTAGGCCAGGTAATACCAATTCCGTTTATTTCCGAGGGAAATAAACGCGAGCAGAGCGAGTAGAAACAGATACGGATTCCGATGGGAACGGCATTAAACCCTTTAGGGTTTTATAGAGTGTATTATCGGAATCCGTATAACTAAATTTATCTGGCTTTCTTACTTTTTTAAGGTGTTTAAATTTGTTAAGCGGCTCGAGCCTTAGCTTTCAAATATAATTAATCCCGACTTTTTTCCCAACACCTCAAATTAGGTGTAATATAAAGCCAGAAACGTCAACTAAAGGAGAGAAAGAAAAACAGAGAGGGAGAGTCAACTGGTTCTACCAGTCAGAGATTCCCCGAAACACATAAAATTTAGGGCTTTAAGGGAAAAGGAGAAATCAAAGCGATGCAGCAATTAGGGGTCACTCAGGGTGGATATAAGCTTGTTTTAGCTATTTTTAACTTAAGAGGTTTTGCTAAGGGTATTAGATTTTTTTCTATACCAGGACGCGCTCATGCCTGAAACCGAAAAAGCCATCAGACTGATGCTAAAAGGTATCAAGGCAAGGGCTGAGTTTTTAGGTATAGGAGAATACCACTTAGCCCTGAGCAAAGGCTCTGTCT
>JAHEBB010000233.1 GCA_024642575.1 Trueperaceae bacterium
GAACTTCCATAGAACGGTTGGGTGGAAAGCCTAAACGCTGATTATCAAAGCTCGGAAAAACATCTGAACTGTAAAAGCCAGGAAAGAAATCAGCTTGATCTTCGGCACTAAGACCCCATTTGGCACTGTCAACCAAAGGATTTAAGTCAAGCATACCTTCGGCAAGTTGGTAGGTTGCTGCTTGATTTTGATAAGCCACTACAAGATTAGGTGTGTCAGCGGTGCCTAAGAGGGGGAGCATCTTTTGGAAGATGTCACCATAGCCACCTTGATACTCAGCTACAACCGTAATGCCATATTCATTGCTGGCATTAAACTCATCAACAATGGCTTTTAAAGCCTCTTCACGGTCGCCAGAATGCTGATGCCAGAAGGTAACAGTTGTACCACTGGGATCAACGTCTTCGTATTGGGCGAATGATAGGCCTACCAGCATAGCTAGTAAAATCATCCAAACTTTCTTCATAAACTACTCCTTCCAAAATAAGCACAAATAACTGTGCTACAAAAACGGTTGAAAACCGCTTATGCCAATAGTTTAACTAACCTTTGAGACCAGATGTTGCTATGCCTTCTGTAAAATACTTCTGAGTAATGAAGTAGACAAGCAAAACAGGCAAAATAACAATAACAGAGCCAGCCATGAGCCAGTGTGTCTGAGGACCTGCTTCAGTTACAAAACTCCAAAGGCCAACGCCTAAAGGGCGCCAGGTTGAGGTTGTTGTCACCAAAAGGGGCCAGATAAATTCATTCCAGGCATCGACAAAAGTAAAAAGCGTCACGGTTAAAATGACTGGGCGACTCATCGGTATCACCACTGCCATTAAAAATCTCAGGTGACCAGCACCGTCAATTTGGGCTGCGTCCCAGAGTTCTTTAGGAATGCCCTTGAAAAATTGCCTTAATAAGAAGATGGCAAAGGCTTTGGCAATAAAAGGAATGGTTAAAGCTTGCAAGGTGTTCATCCAAGAACCCCAAGGGATGATTTCACCCCGAATCATGAGAAAATTGGGGATAAAGGTAACGGTGCCCGGAATCATCATGGTGGCAAGAAGAATCATAAAGAGACTCTCTCGACCAGGAAACTGGATATTGGCAAAGGCGTAGGCGGCCAATATAGAGGTGCAAAGTAAACCGATGATAGTGAGCGAAGTGATGATGACGGTATTTAAAAAGTATCTGGAAAAAGCTGCCTCTGTCCAGGCTTCAGCGTAGTTTTGCCACTGGGGAATTTTAGGAAGAAACTGCCGATTGATGGTTTCACCCAAAGTCATAAGTGAGGTTGAGACCATGTAAAAGAAGGGCATGATCGACATGAATGCTCCGACCAAAAGAATAAAGTAGATTATTAAGTGAAACCACTTAAACTCGTAAGCCTCTTTGAAAGCTTTAGCGGTTTTGACCTGGGGTTCAGTTTTTTGGGTATTAAGCATCAAAAACACGCCTTCCTAAAATGCGGTTTTGTAACAGGGTGACCGCCAAAATGAGGACAAACAGCACAATGGATTGGGTGGCTGCCAAACTAAAATTATTTGATTTATAAAAAGTGTCAAAGATAAGCACGCTAGCTGTATCTATGGAATCCCTGGCAAAGGGCTGACGCATAACGTAAAGCTGAGTAAAGGCTTGCAGAGCGCCAATAAAGCCTAAAACCGTAAGATAAAAGGTAACTGGTGAAAGCAGCGGTACGGTAATATTCCAAAATTTTTGTACGCCGTTTGCGCCATCAATTTCGGCGGCTTCATAAAGCTGTTTAGGAATATTGCCAAGACCTGCTAGAAAAATAACCACATTGTAGCCGCTGTAGGTCCAGATACCAAAAAAGATTAAGACGATAAGCGCAAGACTTGGGCCAAGCCAGAGACCCTCGAGCTGCCAGGAAACGCCGATTTGACTTAACCAGCTATTAAACTGGGTAAGCCTTTCGCCAAGCATCACTTGTAAAATAGGCTTTGATTCAAAGAGCCAGCGTTGTGCAGGTAGACCAAGTGCCGTTATGACTTGATTAGCAATGCTTTCCTCGCGCTGACTAAAAATGCTTCTAAAAACCACTGAGGTTGCCACAACAGGCATAACATAGGGCAAGAAAAAAATCATCCTAAAGAGTTCTTGGCCTCTGATTTTTTGATAGAGCAGACTGGCTAAAAGCAGAGAAAAGACAATCTGTAAAGGAATTGAGCCAAAAGCATAAAAAACAGTGCGAACCAAAGCGTTTAGAAAGTCGTTGGTATCTCTCGAGCCTTCAGTTAACATAGTAGTCCAGCCAAGCGACATAAAAACGCCTGCTGCAATCAGGACAATCGCGCCCAGTAAACGCCCAATCCGAAAGCTTTTGTTGACCTTAAAAGCATCTGTCCAGAGCCAGTGAGCCAACAAGATAAGCAGTAAACCACCCAGAAAAACCAGAGCACCCCAAGGGTTTCCCAAAAGCTGTTGATAATTGTCAAAGCCAATAAAGCTGCCTTTTCTTACCCGCCAGCGAAACAGGCTCATATAAACAGCGTAAGCAATGGGAAAAAGGCCAAAAATACCAATGACCAAAAAGGCCGGTAAAATAAAGAGATAGCCAGTGAACCACTCACGAACCTTTCGGCTACTGACAGCTTTGGCTTTAGATTTTGGAGGAGAGCTCGAGCTAAGGACAGCCATAAAAGAGTTTACAGGAAAGCGAAAGGCGAAGAAAGTCTGACAACACAGCCAGTCTAGAAAAGTTCTGTCATGAAAAGGTCAGGGTTTGTAAGGATGCGCTCTAACATAATCATAGGGAACCTCATAAAGGGCTAGCCTTCTAGAATCTAAGCTCTAGGTGTCAGGCTTGTGCAGTTCTCTTACTTTATTAAGGTAGGCGAGAGCTCGTCAAGCTTAGGAGTCTAAAGACGAAGATTTTAGGTCTATAAAGGATTCGGAGTTTCATACTTGGCTCGAGCCCTGAGGATTTATAGCTCGTAAATGCAAAAAAGAATGCCTATCTTTTGCTTTACGCCCTGTATACTAACTGCTTGTGAAGGAATAAAGAGTGTTAAACTAGGCTGAAAAAGTCATAACGTTTAAGACAAATAGCTTGACATTTCTTAGAACCTATATGCGAAACTTATTGGAGGCAAATCATGATTAGCGTAACTGAACTTAGAAATAATACCAAGGTGCAAATGGATGGGGGAATCTGGGAATGTTTGGATTATCAGCACCAAAAGATTGGTCGGGGTGGTGCCAAGGTTGTAGCCAAGTTTAGAAATTTGGATACCGGCTCAATCGTGGAGCGCAGTTTTAATGCCAGTGAAAAGCTGCAAGATATTTATATTGATTACCGTAAAATGCAATATCTCTACAATGATGGCGAACACTATACCTTTATGGATATGGAAACCTATGAGCAGCCCAGTCTTACCAAAGAGCAAATTGGGGATGGCGCAAAGTTTTTAAAGGAAAATCTAGAAGTAACCATTGATTATTTCCAGCAGCGGGCCATCAATGTAACCCTGCCAATAAATGTTGAACTACAAATTGTGCAGACCGACCCAGGGGTTAAAGGGGATACGGTTTCAGGGGGAACCAAACCTGCCGTGCTCGAGTCTGGCGCAACTGTGAATGTACCGTTATTCGTCGAACAAGGGGAGATGATTCGAATTGACACTCGAACTGGCGCGTATTTAGGGCGTGCCTGATGGATGTCAAAGATCTTAAAAAATTACTTGATTCTGTGGCAGAGGCAGATATTAATGAATTAACGCTCGAGACTGGGGACTACAAAATAACCGTTAAGCGGGGGGCTATGGTCGCAGCGCCCCAACTTAGCTATGTTCAGGCAGTCAGCTCTACCCCTGTACAGGTAGCTCCAGCAGCTGTGGTTGAAACGGCTAGTGCTGCAGCTACGGCAAAAGAAGTCAGTCCAGAACCAGCCAAAGTGGATACAAGCCATCTGGTAGAAGTTACTGCTCCCATTGTCGGTACCTTTTACGCAGCCTCAGCACCTGACGCGCCTGATTTTGTTAAGCGGGGCGATAAAGTTAAAGCAGGAGCAGTACTTTGTATTATCGAAGCCATGAAACTAATGAATGAGATTGAAGCAGAGGTTTCTGGCACCATTGTTGAGGTTTTGGTCAAAAATGAAGATCCTGTGGAGTATGGTCAAGCTCTCTTTCGGATCGATCCTAGTTAAGTCTTATGTCTATGATGCACCTTTACCTACTGAGACGCAGCTATCTATCTGAGGCTACCCGTGTTTAAAAAAATCCTTATTGCCAATCGGGGTGAAATTGCCCTGCGGATACACAGGGCAGCTAAAGAACTTGGCGTGAAAACGGTTGTGGTTTATTCAAAAGCTGATGAGCAGTCATTACCTGTTCTTTTAGCAGATGAGTCTATATGTATTGGACCACCTCCATCTAAAGAATCCTATTTAAATATACGTAATATTTTGTCGGCAGCTATTGTGACAGGGGCAGAAGCTATTCATCCTGGCTATGGGTTTCTGGCTGAAAATGACGAGTTCGCTCAAAAATGCGAAGAGCATAATCTGGTCTTTATTGGCCCTACGCCCGAGCAAATCCGTTTAATTGGGGATAAGGCCAGTGCCAGACAACTTGCCAAAGAGGCCAATGTGCCTTTGACCCCAGGCTCTGACGCTTTAGCTTCGCTCGAAGACGCGCAACAAACTGCAGAAAAAATTGGCTACCCTATTATCTTAAAAGCATCTGCGGGTGGTGGGGGTCGGGGCATGCGTATCGTTCATGAGCCAGAAGCGCTCGAGCGCAACTTACGCAACGCCCAAGAAGAAGCCAGGGCCGCCTTTGGCAATCCTGAAATGTATATGGAAAAATTCTTAGAAGAGCCTCGTCATGTTGAAATTCAGGTTTTTGGAGATGGCAAGGGGACAGTCGTCCATTTTTATGATCGTGACTGCTCAATTCAAAGGCGTTACCAAAAACTGCTAGAAGAAGCCCCTAGCACCCTCGATAACGATTTGCGTGCTGAAATTGCCAAATCTGCTGTTCGCTTGGCTAAGCATGTTAACTATCGTGGGGCGGGAACCTGCGAGTTTTTGGTTGACCGAGAAGGTAAATTTTATTTTAGTGAGATGAATACCCGCATTCAGGTTGAGCACCCTGTTACAGAACGGGTAACTAGGTTTGATCTGGTGAAAGAGCAGTTTCGCGTGGCAGCAGGCGATGGTTTAAGCGTAAAGCAAAAAGACATAAGGCCAGAAGGTCATGCCATTGAAGTGCGCATTAATGCCGAAGACCCTGATCATGATTTTCGCCCTTCGGCGGGAGTGATTACCGACATACATTGGCCTGGGGGCCCTGGCATTCGGGTAGATTCGCATGCCTATTCGGGTTATCGCATTCCGCCAAACTATGATAGCCTGATTGCCAAAATTATTGCCTGGGCACCTAACCGTGAGCTGGCGATTGCACGCATGAAAAGGGCCCTTGAGGAAACGATTATTGAAGGGGTAAAGACAACAATTCCTTTCCACTTAAAAGTTCTTGACAATGCTTTTTATAAGCGGGGTGCTGTGTACACTAATTTTATTGAAAAACGTATGCTTAATGACCATGATAATTAAAAACAGGATGCTTAAGACCAGCGCAATAAAAGCCAGGCTAAGCAAAAGAGCTTACTGTGGCTAGACGACAAGCAAGAGATCTCGCCTTTCGCACGCTTTTTCAGGCAGAGCGGGGTCACACTGATTTACTTGATGTTTGGGCGCTTGCCAAAGAAGAGTTAGCTCAAGATGATGATGAAAACGAACTGGAAGAAGTCTTTGGTGAAGGCTTAAATACTGAGGCGATGAGTTTTGCTGATAAACTTATCAGACACTATGATGCCCATCAGCAGGCGATTGATGAAGAGCTCGAGTCTGCCATAGAAGGTTGGACGTTTACCCAAATGGCGCAAACCGATCTCAATGTTTTGCGCCTTGCCTTAGCAGAATTTCGTTTGGCTGAAGTGCCCAAAGAAGTGAGTATAGAAATGGCGATACGTCTGGCAAAAAAATATGGAGGAGAAGAGTCAGGGCGTTTTGTAAACGGGGTTTTGGCGCAGGTGATTCGGCGCCGTGAAGCTATAGGAGTCTAAGACTGTGGCTACAGTGTTTGCCAATAAACTTTTATGGGTGGCACTGCTGTCTACGGCATCGGCGCAGCTGTTTAAAGTCGTTTTGGTTTTGATAACCGAGAGGCGCTGGGCTTTTGATCGCATGTTAGAAACAGGGGGTATGCCTTCTTCTCACTCAGCGGCGGTGACCTCTCTGGCAACAGGTGTAGGTCTAAGTTATGGCTGGGATAGCCCTTACTTTGCCATTGCGGCGGTTTTTGGCAGCATTGTTATGTATGACGCTACCGGCATTCGGCGGGCAGCAGGCATTCAGGCCAAGCTTATTAATGAACTGGTACAAGAGCTAGGTCATCTTTTTGATGAAGGCTTTCAGCCTCAGGTACTCAAAACCTTACTCGGGCATACTTATCCTCAAGTCTTGGTAGGGGCAATTATTGGGGCTTTGATCGGCTTAGTTTTCTTCCTTTAGGGTCGGTCTTTAGTCTCGAGCCTGGCTTTTTAAGCTAAGAAGATAGTGCAATTTTCTAGTATGGCAAGATGCAAAGATAGATAGGCTTATTTGAAAAACCAAACAAACCAGTTATTAGGCTATCCTAATGACGCCCGTTTACTGATTATCAATGCCGATGATTTTGGCATGTGTCATTCGGTCAATGTAGCGATTATTCAGGCACTTAAACAAGGGGTATTGTGTTCTACAACGCTCATGCTACCTTGCCCTTGGGCACTTCATGCTCTGAACTTTTTGGCAAAGAATCCTGAAAGGGCTTTTGGGGTGCATTTGACCGTGATTGCAGATTGGCCTGATTACCGCTGGAGACCTTTAAGCCCGTTGGAAAAAGTGCCTTCGCTGATTACTAATAAGGGCTACTTTCCTACCTTTGAACAGATGCCAAGGTTCTTGTCTCAGGTTGATTTGCCTCAGCTCGAGCTTGAGTTTAGAACCCAGATTGAAGGGGTACTTGATGAGGGTCTAAAACCAACCCATTTGGACTGGCACTCGCTGCGCATTGCGGGTAGAGATGCTATTTTTGACCTGCTGTTTAAGTTGGCAAGAGATTACGGCCTGGCGCTGCGCGTTGCAGGGCAGGCATGGATAGAAAAAGTGCAAGCTCTGGGCTTACCCTGTAATGATTATGATTTTCTAGACAGCTATCACTATGACCCCGCGACCAAGGCCAATACCTATGCTCAACTTCTACGAAACCTGCCCGAAGGCTTAACGGAGTGGGCCGTTCACCCAGGGTTGGATAGCCCAGAGTTACTTGCTATTGAGCCCAATGGCAATCATATCCGTCAGTCTGATTATGATTTTTTGGTTTCGCAAGAAGCAAAAGAAATTGTTCGCGAAGAAGGTATTATTTTGCTAGATTACGGGGCATTGCAGAAGGTTTGGAATAAAAGCTAGCTCGAGACTCGTAGCGGAGGGTGGTTTAAACAATGACGCTAAAATCAAGGGTAACGCGCATCGCGGCATACGGCCTAGTACTGGAAAATCAGAAAATTTTGCTTTGCCGCTTGTCAGATCAGGTCGCGCTTGATGCAGGCTTATGGACGTTACCCGGTGGAGGCATTGATTTTGGCGAAGACCCGGCAAAGGCCCTGATTAGAGAGTTATGGGAAGAAACAGGACTGAAGGTAAAGCCGAGGGGTTTAGCGGGCATAGATTCATTTTATAATGAATCAGACGAACGCGAGTTTCATAGCATCAGGGTTATTTACCACGCTGAGCTTTTAGGTGGTGACTTGAGGTATGAGCTTGAAGGTTCCACAGATTTTTGTGCCTGGTGGACCCTTGAGGAAGCTGAGGGACTACCGCTGGTTAAATTGGCAGAAATTGGCTTGGACTTCGCTTTTGGCAAAGGCTAAAAGAGTAGCTCGAGCAAATCCCAGGCGAGCTTGTCACCTTTTTCAAAGTTTTCAACTTTAGTATTCCAAACCCCTGTTGTGCAAGACAAAGCAACAATATCTAAGTTATCTTTGAGATAGCGAAAAACCTCGGCAACTTCGGCGGCTCTAGGGCCACCTTTGGCAGGGTAATTTACGGCAGGTAAATCGTCAAGATGCAAAACATCGACATCAAAGTGAATATAAACTGAGCCCTTAAAAGGATAGGTTTTTAGCTCCGAAAACGTTTCGATATGGTTGATTTTTGCGCTTTCAACCAGTTTTTTTTCTCCTGGGTCAAGATCACGACCATCTGCCAAAATGATTTTTTCGGCGGGAATAGTTTTTAGCCCAACGGCATTTGGCATACGCTGCTCGCCCAGACCTGCCATCATAGCTAAGGGCATGCCCCCTAGAAAGCCACTGGGGGTTGTTTCCCAGGTATTAAAGTCGCCGTGAGAGTCTAGCCACAAAAAGGTGGGTGCCAA
>JAHEBB010000746.1 GCA_024642575.1 Trueperaceae bacterium
TACATCAATGCCAAAATTCGTAAAGACATCAGGGCTAAACACCTGACCACGCTTACTATTGACAATAATGTCTATGCCATTGATCGTTAGGCACACGCTATCGCCGCACTGGATGGTTAAGTCTTTGTCTTGTTGAGGCCAGCGCTGAGTCATATTGTCGATAATGCCTGAAACTGTTACTTCTAAATCCAAGGGGTCACCTGAACTTATACCCATTTTTCCGCCAAGGCGAACTTTTAGCTTTGCCCCTTTACCCGCTGATTTCGCAAGTTGTACAGCGATTGGGTCAGAGATCATAGCAATACCTGCATTGGTGATGTTGCGCTCTAACATCGCCCTTAAAACAAAGGTCGAATCGCTGGGCGCACCACCACCAGCATTATCTGCCTGATCGGCAATCACGATCGGGTGTTTGGCTGACGCTCGAGCTTTATCAAGAGCTTCATCCATGGATAAAGGTTTTAAACTCACGCCCTCACGTTGCTCAAAAAACTTGTGCCCAAAGGTCTCAGCAACTTGTTTGGCTTTCTGTAGGTCATTGTCAGTAATAGCGAGCATACGCGCACCGCAGTCGCTGACATCGCCCCAGGGAAAACAGTGAGCTAAAGATAGCGATAAAATGCCGTCTTTACCTTCAGCCGCCATCATTTCATCAACAAAGGAACGCATGGGTTCAAAAGGTGTCAGGTACATGCCCATCATTTTGCAATCAAACATCGCCATAGTAGGTTTGATTTTACCTTCGGCAGTAGCAACGGCTAAATCAAAAAGCTCCCTAGCCCTAACTGCCATATCGGTATGCGGATATTCTTTGTAAATCACCACCAGATCAGCTTCGTTTACAATGAGTTCAGTCAGGTGGCAGTGTAGGTCAAGCTCGACGCCAATCGTTACATCTGGCCCTACGATTTCCCGAACTTTGGCAATCATATCGCCTTCACAATCGTCATACCCCTCGGCGACCATAGCGCCGTGGAGCGGCATAAGTACGATATCTACGGGTGCGGCTGCTTTTAAATCAGCTAAGAATTCATCACGCAAACTTTCATAAACCGAGCGAACGGTAAGACCTGCGGGTTGTGCAAAGGCCGAAAGGCTAAAAACCAGGTCATGATTTCCCTCTGCGGCTTTTTCTCTAATAGCGATCAGCGGCCCTCGAGCAATAGACTCCTTATCAATATCATTTCCGCGTAAGATTTCAAAATCAGCCAGACCTGTAGGGATAGGGGAGAAGGTATTGGTTTCTGTAATAATGCCAGCAACGAAGATTTTCATAAGCATTCCTCTTTTTAATAATCTTTTTCATGGGGGTCAAGTGCGTCTCTTAGACCATCCCCGACAAAGTTAAAGGCTAAAACCGTAATAACAATCATGATGCCAGGAAAGGCTGAAATATGCGGCGCGCGTAAGAGCAAAATGCGTCCATCAGCAAGCGTGCCACCCCAGGTAGGTGTAGGGGGTCTAACCCCTAAACCCAAAAAGGAAAGCGCAGACTCGAGAATGATAATGCTGCCAATTTGCAAAGACGCCAAAATGATAACTGAGCTAAGAATATTTGGCACGACATGTTTCCAGATAATGCGCCCATCCTCTGCCCCAAGCGCTCTGGCTGCGGTTACATAATCACGCTCTCGCACGCTCATGACTTCTGCTCTAACAACCCTTGCATAGCGCGCCCAAACGGTCAGCCCAATGACTACAATGGTGACAAAAAGGCTAGCTTCAGGAAAATTTTGACTGACCACTGCCGATAAAACAATAAGCAGTGCTAACAGGGGAAAAGCCATAAGCGTGTCAATAAGAAGCGAAAGCACTTCATCTACCCAGCCCCCAAAATAGCCAGCTACCGCACCAACGATTACGCCGATCATCACAGCAATTGTCGTTGAGACGATGCCGACAATAAGCGCAATACGAGAACCATAAATAATGCGGCTTAAAAGGTCTCTTCCAATATGATCATAGCCCAGTAAATGTCCTGCTTCGGGGCCAACACCGCGTTTGCCTCTAAAAATTTCGTTAATGGGGTCATAAGGGGCCAAAACATTGGCGAATATCGCCAAAAGAACAAGTAAAATAACAACGACAAGCCCCACAACTGCCATGCGGTTTGCAGTAAAACGCCGCCAGGCCCTCGAGCCTTGGGAGCGTTTTGGGCTATTAGTCGCTACAGTATTAGCCGTTTCCCTTGAGACGAGAGCCATTAGACATATCCTTTGAGAGATAAAGTGGAAAGTTCTATAGTCAAAAAGGTCATTTTTAGAGTTGAGTTAATAGCTGCAATCCCTTCTAACTAATCCGAATTCGAGGGTC
>JAHEBB010000747.1 GCA_024642575.1 Trueperaceae bacterium
TAGGTTTGGCTAAAGGCTCGAGGTCTAGATTTAAGCAAGACTTTTGAAAGCGAAAGGAAAAAGTATATGTAAAAAACACTACACTTTAACGATTTAGGGTTTAACTGTGGCTTTGTCGCAAAAGCTGAAACTGAAGAGGCATTACTGGGGCAAGTTGCTGCTCATGCCAGTGAAGTACACGGTATATCTGAGGTGACACCTGATTTACTCATGCAGGTTAAGTCTGTCATAAAAGAAGCTAGCTAATTTAAGACTTTAAAACACTCAACCAGATGTTTATGGATGCAGCATCAAAGACAGACACTGCTGGCATGGCAGCGGTTTTTTACTTGCAGCGGTTAGTTTTATTCTCATCTGGAAAAAAGAAGATGGAAATTGGCGCTGGCATAGAGATATTTTTAATATGAATGCGTAATTAGGATCAGATTTCAACGTTTTACTATATGTATTAGGAGAATAAACCTTGAACCAGGAGAGCCTCGAGCCACATACAATACGTCAATTAGGTCTTGCCCCCTATGAAAGCTTTGCCATGATTGCAGGTATGCAGCTCGAGCTGTTCACACCGCTCTCTAAAACAGAACTAAGTTTAGAAGAGCTGGCTAAATGTCTCGAGGTCAAAGCAGATAAACTGCAGCCGCTAGTCTTTGCTCTGGTTACAGCAGGTCTTCTGAACTTTAATGATGGGTTCTTTACAAATACCCCAGAAGCCGAACATTTCCTGGTTAAAGGCAAGCCAGCCTATCTGGGGGGGAGTCATACCTTTTATACCTCAAGATATAGAGAGTGTTTTCAAACGGCAGCTTCCATTAGAGAAAGTACCCCCAAAGCCAAACTTGATTTTGCCCATATGAGCGAGGCAGACTTAGAAACCTACTATCAAGGTATGCACCCTGGCAATGTTTCTGCCGGTCGTGCTCTAGCAAAGCGCTTTGATCTCTCAAAGGTAAAACATCTCCTTGATGTGGGAGGAGGCTCTGGGGGTTTAGCTATTGGCATTGCAGAACAGAATGAGTCGACTAAGTTAAGTGTTTTAGACTTACCCAGTGTCACACCTTTTGCAGAGCGGTATATCGGTGAAGCGAGGTTGCAGCAGCGCATTAAGGTCATTGACCACGACATCATTAAAGAGTCACCTTCTGGACGTTACGACTTTGCCGTTTTGAAATCCGTTATTCAAGTCCTTTCTCCTGAAGAAGCCCACCTCGCTATGAAAAATATATATGAGGTGCTAGAGCCTGGAGGAATGCTTTATGTGGCAGGTCATATTCTTGATGATTCCAGACTTTCACCCCCTGAAATAGTTGCCTTTAATATTGTTTTCCTTAATGTTTATGACAAGGGGCAAGCCTATACCGAGGCAGAGTATCGCATCTGGTTAGGAGATGCCGGATTTGTGAACATAGAGCGGACTATTCTGACTGGGGGGACAAGTTTTATGACGGCTTTTAAACCAGAAGAGCAGCAAATGCTGTGATTAATTTTCAGGGCTAATACTTGGAGGAATTCTGAAATGGGAAGTCAAATGATTTTTCGCAAGTCAAAGTCTCTGAACAAATACCTAGTTTATTTGAGGAAAAGGCAAAATGCTACTTCCTTGAGGAGAAAAATGATTATTACAGTTAGCGAAGCCTACGCGGGCGAAAATCTGGAAGCTGTTAAAGGGTTATGCAGGCAATTTAGAGCCTGGCTCTATGAGCGCTACTCTGATGATAAAGCAGCGATTGATCAGTATTACAATCCTATTCAGTTTGAAAGTCTGCTTGAGAAACTTCCTAGCCTGCATGCCAAACCTGAAGGAACGATACTTTTAGCAACTCATGCAGGTGAGGCAGCAGGTTGCGTAATGCTGAGCAAGTTTGACAAAACAATTTGCGAGATGAAACGTCTATTTGTGGCTCCAGAAAAAAGGGGGCAAGGAGTAGCAACCGCTCTGTCTGACGCTTTGCTAAAAGCTGCTATTGCTTCTGGCTATACCCTTATGAGGCTTGATACAGGGCCTTATCATCATGAGGCTCTAAAACTTTATGATCAACTAGGCTTTAAAAGAAGAGAGGCTTACTATGATCCTGGTCCTACCTGGCGGGACAGACTTATTTTTATGGAAAGGGAGCTTTAGCAAATTTAGCTACATGATTTTTAAAGCTGGTGTACCTAACCTTATTTGCTTAAGCGTTACACTCTTGAGGAAGGGAAAAACTGGCATTTTGGCATGAGTGCCTTTTGCACTTGAATGTAGAGCCTATAGACCAATTAAGATTAGTAAGAACAATGAAAGGTATCAAAAACCACTATAACTAACTTGTTAAG
>JAHEBB010000748.1 GCA_024642575.1 Trueperaceae bacterium
GAAAAGTCCGAACCCCTGACCCTCCTTCCAAAAGTATTCTTCCGCGATACTTTTCTTGAACAAAACTGTTGTGCACTGCTAGCAGAACTCGAGTCGGGTGGCTTAATGGGGACGCTTTATACCGAAGCGCTGGCCCAGGTTCTAGCTCTGCATTTACTCAGGAATTACTCGAGTCTGACGCCAGCAAAAGCCTTACCTGCAGGGGGCTTATCCCAGCAGCAACTCAGCAAAGTAACTGACTTTATCGAAGACTGTCTGGTTACGGATATCAGCCTCGAGCACCTGGCTTCTCTGACTGGCTTAAATCCGCTTTGTTTTAGCAAACAGTTCAAAGCTGCCACTGGCTTACCACCCCATCAATATGTGATTCTGCGCCGGGTTGAAAGGGCCAGGGAGTTATTAAGCAGTGACTCGAGCATCGCCGAAATCTCACAGATAGTTGGGTTTTTTGACCAGAGTCATCTGGTCCGGCATTTCAAGTACTGGGTTGGCGTCACCCCCAGAGACTACCGCCAGCGTCAGGTCAGACTGGCTGCGCCTGCTACACCAGGTACTGGCTCGCGGCCCGAGTGGACCGGCTAAGTCCGGGCTGGCCAGCTCTTTTTAGACCCCCGCACGAGTTGCGGGGGTTTTGATCAAAAGTAGACAGGCAGCAAAAACGTACAAATTCAGATAAAAACGTACAAGACAAGGGACTTGAGGAAAGCTTAGATTGGCATCAAGCGGCTTAAGCATCCTGAAGAAATATCCTGATAAGCGCTCTTTAGCAAAACGGTAGGGAGGAACCCATGGTGGCTAAACCCCTGATTGTCCAACCGGAAAGCGTGACTGACTTCCACGCCTTTGGTGAGGTGCTCTCGGTCTTGCTCAAAGGGGAACAAACCGCAGAAACGCTCAGCGTCCTCTTTGCTCTCATCCCGCTTGCCGCGGAGTCGGCCTTCCAGCGTCAAAACAGGGATGTCCTCTTTTTAGTGGTGGATGGACGGCTGAGCTATTTCGTCAATGAAAGCTGGAGCGAAGTCGAAGCCGGTGGGCTGGTCTATCTGCCGAGGGGCAGTCTCTATGCTTACCGCAATATTGGCATCACGCCTGCGCACCACTGGTTCCTCAGCAGTCCTGCTGGCCTGGAGCACTTCTTTGAGGAGTGCGCTACTGAGTTTGCCAGACCCGGGGGTCCTGACCTGAATCGCCTCATGGTGATTGGTCTCGAGCATGGGCTCGAGTTACCCGACGACTTTGCGTCAGCCAAGGGAGGGAGGCATGAGAACTAAATCATTTAGCTAATTCAAACAACGAAGCACAAAATCAAAGCAAGTCTCGAAAAGGAGAAAAACCATGAAACAAAAACTAATCACACTCGTATTAGCCTTCTTCATCACCTCACTTGCCCTAGCGCAAGTTGACAAAGCCACAGGAACCATAACCAATGACGACACCATGGCGAGACTGCGTATGGATAACTGTGTCATGGGCAGCCCTCAAGCAAGCTTCTTTATCGACGGCGAGATTGCCCTAGCAGGAAGTCAACCTCAGACCCATATTAGTCCTCTCAGAGCCTTGGGCTGGACCTATCTAACGCCAGGAACCTATAGTGTTACGGTTGCTCCCACGGACAAGGGACTTGAAGCAGCCATGCTCGAGCCTGTAGATGTAACGGTGGAAGCCGGCCACCGTTACACCTTTGTTGTCATGGGTCAACTCGATGACGCAAATCATCAAGCGCTGGTGATTGATGACACTGCAGCCTACGAGGCTATCGGTGCTAAACCAACGGATTATGCTCACATTACGGTCAACAATCTGAAAGGGGTTGCTAGCCTCAACTATTCCATTAGTGGAATGGTGCGCGATAAAGACGTACCTTTTGGCGGTTTTAAGGCTGCATTTTGGCCAGAAGGAGCAATGAAAGACGTGGGGATGACAATAAGTGGAACCTCAGAAGAACTTTTTTCTGGACCTGCCACTGATTACCTTGGTTATGCCCACGATTCATTTGACTGTGCTGGTGGCACCTATCCTGGCGAAATGTACGTTGATTGGTGGGTTGGATACAGCCGATTAACGAGCAGCCTAAATGCAGTTGATTACCTGAAAGAAAACACCCAAGGGAGCCAAGCAGAAGGCGGCAACCTGCCCACCTACGAGATATTTTTGAAAGGTCTAGAGGCTGCAGGTTTAACCGAGATGCTTAGTTCGGGTGAACATCCGTATTTGCTTTTTGTCCCTACTGATGCTGCTTTCAAAGCCTTACCTAAAGAGCAATTTGATGCTTTGATGAGCGACCCTGAAGCCTTGGCTGAGGTA
>JAHEBB010000749.1 GCA_024642575.1 Trueperaceae bacterium
TGAGCCAGACTTACAGAAACGATCAGAGCAGCGACAAGCAGTAGTAGTTTCTTCATTCCTTACTCCTTTTAAACTGAGCCTTAGAAAAGCTCCAAGAATCACACAAGCCTAACCCTCCAGGCAGGCTCGAGCTAGCCTAGGATACCCGAATGACAAATTGGCATGCAAGATTCTCGAACTATTGATGAATAGATACTTAAAGGATAGCTGGCAAACCATAGATAAAACCGTAGTTTCTGTGGAACTCACTAAAGTTTTTTGTGATACCCGAAACGATAGTAAATCTGAAGTTTAGGCGTAAAAGTCGATGTTTTTTTGTACAGATTATGTGTTCGATATTCTAACGAAGGCTGGAATCCATAGCAAAGGGTTTACCAAAAATGCCCTTTATCCTTCTCAATTTCATTTAGAAAAACTACTGTAATAGCATCTCTTATGCTAAAGGTATAATGCCGATTATGGATACACAAACCGTCATTATCGCTGGCGCGGGGCCAGGTGGACTAGCGGCAGCTTTAGCACTTCAGCAACGAGGCATAAAGGTTGAAATCTACGAAGCTGTGACCAAACTCAAACCGCTTGGCGTGGGTATTAATCTCTTACCGCATTCGGTGGCGATTTTGCACAAATTAGGGCTAAAAGAAGCGCTCGAGCGTTACGCCGTTAAGACCTCTGAGCTTCGCTATACTAATAAATTTGGTCAGCTTATCTGGGCAGAACCGCGTGGTTTAGCGGCAGGTTATGACTACCCTCAATACTCTATCCATAGGGGAATGCTGCAGATGACTCTCTTTGAGGCCGTACGCAAAAAGCTGGGAACTAACTGTGTATATACGGGCCACAAATTAGAAGATTGGCAGGCGTACAGCGACCATGTCAAAGTGCAGTTTCGCAAGGCAGATGGCAGTTTACATGAAGTTTCGGGGAGCTGTCTGATTGCTGCTGATGGCATACACTCGGTAGCACGACAAAAGCTTTACCCGAACGAAGGTGAGCCCCTATATTCGGGTCGTGTACTATGGCGCAGTATCAGCCAAGTCAAACCTTTTCTTGATGCTCGTAGCATGATTATGGCAGGTCATCAAGACCAAAAATTTGTGGCTTACCCTATCTCTCAGGTTTCACAAGGGCTGGTTAGTCTTAATTGGATTGCCGAGTTACGCGTACCAAATTATAAGGCCCCTGCCTCAGAAAAAAGTCAACACTGGAACCGCGAAGTGAGTAAAAGCCGATTTGCCGCCGAGTTTGAACCTTGGCAGTTTGATTGGCTAAACATACCCGAAGTTATTGAGCAAGCTGAGCTTATCTACGAATACCCCCTGGTTGACCGTAACCCCTTAGACCGCTGGACTTATGAACGCATCACTTTACTTGGAGACGCAGCGCATCCTATGTATCCTATTGGTTCAAATGGCGCTTCACAGGCAATCTTAGATGCCGATAAAGTGGCAGAATGTTTGGCAGAGCAAGGTAACATCCAGGATGCTCTTTTGGCATATGAAGCTGCAAGGCGTTTGCCAACCAGTTGCATTGTTTTAAGCAACCGCCAAAATGGTCCTGAACAGGTCATGCAAATGGCTGAGGAGCGTGCTCCTAAGGGATTTACAAGTATCCATGAAGTTATTTCAAGGCAAGAACTTGAAGAAATGAGTGCACGGTATAAACAAACGGCAGGTTTTGCCTTGAGTCAGGTCAATAAGGCATGATGTTTCAGCCACCTAAACCTAGCCTTAAACCCCTGTTCCAAGCGGAGGTTCTTGTTTCTGAAGCGCTCGAGGTTGGCCTTACCTCAGCAGGTCAGCGCAGAGTAATTCCCATTATAGGGGGTACGTTTCAGGGAGATTACCTAAAAGGCAAGATTCTACCTGGTGGTGCAGATTGGCAAATCGTAACTACCGACGGTGTTGCCCTTTTAGAAGCGAGATATACCCTGCAAACGCACGATAACGCCCTGATTTATGTGTCAAATGTTGGTGTACGGTATGGGTCAAAAGAGATTCTACAAAAAATGGTAGCGGGTGAGATGATTGACCCTTCCCAGTATTATTTTCGTACCACGCCGCGATTTGAGACAGGAGCAGTGCAGTACGCCTGGCTGAATCATGTCATAGCGGTGGCAAGTGGTATGCGTACGCGAGAAGCAGTCATCCTTGACTTTTATGAATTGTTATAAAAGCATGGTTTGAATTTTATCTGAGCTAAAAGGAAGCGCCATGAACCTAATGATTGAAAAAAATGTCGAAATGCAAACTCGCGATGGGGTAACGCTTAGGGCAGATATCTACCGACCGGCTGTAGAG
>JAHEBB010000234.1 GCA_024642575.1 Trueperaceae bacterium
TCGATGTCTTTAACCTAAGCCGCGACGAACTGCTTAACTTACCAAAACTTAAGCTTAAACCTGTCCCTAGTTTGGTAGCCAGCGAAACCTTGACCTTAACGGGTGAAGTTACCGCTGGAACAACGCTGAGCCTGGGTACGCAAACCGAAGTTGCCAATGAAGCTAGTTTTAGTTTGTCAACCTATTTAAAACCAGGTTTTAATTTGCTCGAGCTTTATGCCTACGCTGAAACTAGCCCCCTACCCAGCAAATTTGTTTTCCCCGTTGTTCGCACCAGCAAAGATATCTTTGTTGATGCCAGGGTTAAACCTTTTGGCTCTTTTTATCTGCTTGAAGGCATTGCACCTGCGGGTGCCAAGGTTCAGATTGATACGGGCTTTAGCCTTATTGAAACTGTTGCCGATGCGTCTGCGAGATTTACCGTTCGACTAAACAAGGTTGCTGATAAGGTTCATCTGAGTGCCCAGCTAAATAGCGGTGAAACTGCTCAAAAAGAGGTTATGATTCATCCTTAAGGTGCGCCACTTAAGTTTAGCCACGCTCATTCTGGCCTTTGTTTTGGCATTTTTGCACCTGGCGAAGCTTGACACTGCAAGTACAAACCTGATGCTTGATCTTTGGTTTCGCCTTAGAGGGCAAAGCTCAGAGACCCAAGACATCATTTTAGTAGCTTTAGACCAGCGCTTTAGCGATGAATATCCTCAAAGGCTAGCCGAGCTTGATCGTCGTTTTTATGCTCAGGCGATAGAGCATTTGATCAATGCAGGGGCTACGGTTATTGGTATAGATATCTTTTTTCCGGAACCTTCTGAGGCAGCTAAAGATGAAGCGCTAGCAAAAGCCGTTTTAAACAATAATGTCATTTTGCCTTTTGTTCGCTCAGATACTTCAACATCCCAGAGTTTAAATGAGCATGTGCCTTTTAACCCTTTATTAGCCTCTGCGAGGCGAGGCGTGCTCGAGCTTGATGAGGCTGCTAGAGAATTTAAACCCGTCGTGTCCTTTAGAGATGGTCAGCTCAATTCCTTTGCCTTAGAAGTCGTTAATGCTGCGGGGCTTAAGAGCAAGTATCAGCAGTCTCAGCCTATCCTTATTGACTACCGTGGCCCAAAGGACACTTTCCCACAAATTTCTTTCCTGGACGCCTACCGCGATACCTTTTCTTATACCGACGTTTTAGGAAAAATCGTGCTTATGGGGGTTACCTTAGAAGGTACCGACCGCGATCAAATCATCACTCCATTTGGCAAAATGTCTGGGCTCGAGGTCAACGCCAATCAAATCTACACGCTAGTTAAGGGCAAACTTAAAGCCTTAAATCCCTTTCTCTATGCTTGCTTACTGCTAGCTCTAGGGTTTCTTTGCCCTTACCTTGCTGAGAAAAAACGAGGGCTTTTGTACAGTCTCTTGGGCATAGCCCTGTCGCTCATAACTAGCTTTTTGGTTTTCAGGTTTAATGTGTTTTTTAGCCCTCTAAGCCCTATTTTAGTTTTTGGAATCGCTTACGCCTCGGTAAGCTATCAGCAGCTTCGTAAACTGGATGAAGAGCTTAACTTAAAACTTTTACAGATTTTAGATAGCGCGACCTTTAGCGCTCAAGATACACCTACACCCAACAGTCTCCAGCAAGGGTTTGCGCCCAGAGGCTATGTGACCGATACCAACGATATGCTCGAGTCTTTGCAACGCGGGTTAGGGGCGGATAGTGGCTTACTGATTTTTCGCAATGAACGGGCTGAGCAAGGTCAAGTACAACCAAGATTGCTTGAATTAGCCAAGCAATCCTTAAACGAAGAGCGTGGTTTTGCCGAGGGTACGCTGCCTCATTTGATTACGGAACCGCTTAAACTTCAAGGGGATACGGTTGGGGTCTTGGCTCTCAGCCTCCCAGCGCCTCCCCCGCCCCATTTACGTAGTCTTTTAGAAACCTCTTTAAAAACCTTTAGCCAACTTGCCCGCTATCAAAATTTACGCACCCAAACTCAGACTTTAACAACCACGCTTTGGCCCAGAGCCAACCAATCAAGTCAGGCCAAGCTCGAGGCTTTAAGCATGATTAGTGATTTGCTGGCTGCCGAACGTGGCTGGCTTGGCACGCTGCTTGAAACCCTGCCTCAAGCCGTATTTATTATGAGTCCTTATGGCTATAGCATTTATAAAAATGCCAGCGCTCGTCGCCTGCTTGGGGATGAGAAAAATATGCTTAGCGGCATTCCTGAAACGCTCAGTATTGGCCTAGAGACCTTTCAGCAAAACTATGTTGCTATGGTTGAGCAAGGAGATGCGCTCGAGCTGGGTTTGACTGACCGAAAAACAGGTAACCCCCTTTTACTAAGTATGAAAGTTGTGCGCGATGGCGCAGAAGTCAGAGGGGTGGCAGGCACCATTAATGATTTAAGTAAACTTAGCGAACTTGACCAGCAAAGACAAGACATGATTGCCATGGTCGTACATGATTTACGCAGCCCCTTAACCAGCATTCAGGGTTTTGCTGAGCTTTTACTTTCAGGCTCGGTTCAAGATAGCAAAGAGCCCTTAGAAATTATCAGTAATGAAGCTGCGCGCATGCGCCGCCTGACGGATTCGTTTTTAGATGTCTCAAGGCTCGAGTCTGAGTCGTTTAAACCCAACAAGCAAACTGCCAATATTGCCGATCTACTAAGACGCGCCGTGGCGGTAGTCAGCAGCCAGGCTAGCCAAAAACAAATCGTGATGAAGCTCGATGCCCCGCCCTTTTTAGAAGCTCAAGTCGATGCTGATCTGATCAGCCGCTTAATCATCAATTTACTGAGTAATGCCCTGAAATATTCGACAAGTCGCAAAACTATTCTGGCGTCTTTGAGCAGCAGTCAAGATACGTTTCGCCTTGTTATCAAAGATGAAGGTTATGGCATGACGGAAGTACAGCTCACAAGTCTGTTTCAGAAATACAAACGAGGGCCCCAAACCCAAATAGTTGGTACGGGTCTAGGGCTCTATCTGGTCAAGCTGATCGTTGACGCTCATGGGGGAAGCATAGGGGTAAGCTCAGAGCTCCAAAAAGGCAGCGAGTTTGACTTGACCTTTCCCCTAGGCTGAGCAGTCTAGCGCTTTTCTAACGGCAGCCAGTAGATATAGAGCAGGCTCGAGGTAAGGGTGCAAATAGCAATCATAAGGTAGCGTGCCAGGGCTGAGGCTGAATAAAAATTAAACCCTAAAGCTAGCAAAAAGGGTGAGAGAGCTAGCCAGGCTTTCGTTCTTAAAACACCTACTTTGTTTTGACAATGTGAGCAGCGCACACTTCTATTAGGACCTATCCAGATTTTTTTTAGACCCGCAAAGGTTTTCTGCTGACAATGCGGACAGCTCGTCACGTTCATGCTATCTCCAAATGATTCTGCGCTAATAGCAAGGCTCAACCCTTTGTCTTTCAGCACTTAAAAGACCACCTATGCAGAAGCTGGCTTGGGGTCTATAGCTAAGCAAACTATAGCTAAGCAAAGAATATCTGCTGCAAGGTTTTAAGCATCACCTCAGCGGTTGCCAGACTCACTGCTTTTGCCGTACGAATTTCCGTTAAATCTTGCAAATAAGTTGCCAACCTGGGCTCTTTTTGCTGCCAGACATCCGACTTCGCTAATTTTAGATGAGCAAGATCATTTTGCAAGTTTCTAAAACTGGCTATCTGATTGTTTAGGGCGCGTTTTTCCCATTTGTTAGCAGAACTAGAGCTTAGTTCTTTTAGCTCGTCACGCCACCAACCCAGTTGAAGCTGATCACCGATGGCATAAAAGACTTCAGCAACGGTGTCAAGACTGGTTTCTAGCTCGAGCTTAAGATCAAAAAGCCCCAGGCTACTTACCAGATAGTCAAGCGCTACTAGCTGCTGAGCAAGCTCCTCCTCTAAGCCTTGTTTAAGCCAATAAGCCTGTCCTTTATCGTAGTTTTTCTGCTCTTTTTTAGGTAAAAAACTACGCAACTTTTCTCTAAAATGCTGAAGTTCGCTTTGCTTAAGCTCGAGCTTATGACTAAGCTTATGCTGACTCAAGTCGGTCACCACCTGACGCAGCTTTGCCAGGATTTGATAGCGACTTTGCATATTTAGGCTCGAGCCTCGTAAGTCCTCGATCAGCTGGTCAAAGCCAAATTGACTTAAAACCTCTAAACTAACCGATACAACCTGACTTAAGGCTGCACCACTTAATCTTTGCTGTTGTTGCAAATACGCGATTCCCAACAAGTCAGTTAAGGTATTGGTCATTTGAGTGGCAATAATCTCGCGCCTCAGCGAATGCGTTTTTATCACTTCCGGGTAGGTCGTTTGTAAAACCTTAGGAAAATACTGGAGCAAAAACTTTGTGTAAAGCGGGTTATCGGGCAAATCACTGGCAAGCAAACGTGAGTAGGTGTTCATTTTGCTATAAGCCAGCAAGATGGCTAGCTCGGGCCTGGTCAAGCCTTGGCGTTTTTCTTGCCTTAGCTCGAGCGTTTCGCGGTCGGGCAAAAATTCAACTTGTAGATTAAGCCCTCCCTCTTTACTTAGCTTATCCATAAGTTCGGTAAAAAGACCTAAATCTTCTTTGTTTTGCCGCTCCGCAAGGGACAGAGCAAGCGATTGTGAGCGGTTATCAGCAAGAACCAAGCTACTTACTTCATCCGTCATTTGTTCAAGAAGCCTATTTCTTTGCACTTCAGAAAGCTCGCCTGAGCTAAGGAGAGGCTGCAACATAATTTTAATGTTCACCTCATGGTCTGACATATCAACGCCTGCTGAATTGTCAATGGCATCGGTATTAATGCGACCCCCTGA
Source organism: Trueperaceae bacterium (assembly GCA_024642575.1). Lineage (GTDB taxonomy): Bacteria > Deinococcota > Deinococci > Deinococcales > Trueperaceae > JAHEBB01. Next base: position 4,790 of record JAHEBB010000234.1, read on the forward strand.
CAAAGCGTAGTCAATACGGGCTAACTGAGTGAAACCTAAATTACCCCCTTCGCCAACGACTTTGGCAGCAAGCTCAGTCGCATCTATTCGAACAGCGTCATTGCTCGAGTCACCCACCTCATTGTGATCTTCGCTGCTCGATTTGACATAAGTGCCAATACCACCATTCCAAAAAAGATCTGCTGGCATTTTTAAAATTGCTCTAATTAGTTCCTGACCACTCAAGGTGGGTAGCTTTAGCCCGAGCATTTCCTGAACTTCAGCACTTAGCTCAATGGCTTTAGCGCTGCGCTCAAAGATACCGCCACCTCTAGAAATCAGCTCTGGGTTGTAGTCTGTCCAGCTCGAGCGGGGCAGGTTAAAAAGCCGCTTACGCTCCACAAAACTTTTTGCAGGGTTCGGTTTGGGGTCAAGAAAAATATGCAAGTGATTAAATGCTGCTAGTAGTTTCAGTTTAGGGGTGTAAAGCATCCCATTCCCAAAGACATCCCCGGACATATCCCCTATCCCAAAGGCGCTAAATTCATCTTGCATGACATCTAAATCCATTTCGGCAAAATGCCGTTTAACACATTCCCAGGCACCTCTGGCGGTAATCGCTTCTTTTTTATGGTCATAGCCTTGGGAGCCGCCCGAAGCAAAGGCGTCGCCTAGCCAAAAACCATAATCTTCTGAGATGCTATTGGCAATATCACTAAAGGTAGCGGTGCCTTTATCGGCGGCTACTACCAGATAGGGGTCAAAATCATCATAAACAATCAGTTCTCTAGGATGGGCAGGGGAACCTGATACCAAATTATCTGTCAGATCTAGCAAACTGCTGATAAAACTACGGTACTGAGTTTCAACATAGGCTTTGAGTGCCTGCCGATCTCTAGGGGCATTTTTGATAATAAAGCCGCCTTTAGAACCCACCGGCACAATCACCGCATTTTTGGTCATCTGAGTTTTCATAAGCCCCAAGACTTCGGTACGAAAATCATCAGGGCGGTCACTCCAGCGTATGCCACCTCTTGCTACTTTACCGCCGCGCAAATGCGTACCCTCAACATTTAGACCATAAACCGCGATTTCAAAAAGGGGTCTGGGGTTAGGCATACTCGAGACTTTTTGAGACTCGAGCTTGAAACTTATTACAGCTTTATGCAAATAGAAATTGCTACGCAAGCTTGCCTCAATCAGGTTAAACAGACGCCGCAAAAGCGTATCTTCAACCAGCGAGGGAACCCGCATCAGCGCGTCATCATAATCCGTTTTGATATGCTCAAAAGCAGCTAAACGGTCACCATCAAACTTTGGGTTAAATTTGGCCGCAAAGGCCGAGTAGAGCAGTTCTGCCATCGCAGGATGATTCAGCAAGGTCTGCGTGACAAAATCACGGCTAGCTGTGGCATTAAGCTGGACATAATACATGCGGTAGGCCAGCAGCATAAACACCTGACGAATGCTTAAATGGGTTTCCAGAATAAGCTGATTCAAGGGATCATTTTCGGCCTCTTTATAAAGGAGCGCATGAAGAGCCTCAATCAACCGCTCCCCTTGCTGCCGCAAATCAATTTGTGCCCCTTTGTGATCCGTTATACTAAAGACATCAATCGCCAGCCCCAAAGACGAAAGACTATAGGCATTTTGCTCGAGCACGATAAAGCCCAAGTTTTCCAAAAGTGGCATAATATCGCTCAGCACCAACCGTTTGAGCTGATGATAAATTCTGATATGGGTAACAGACTCACTACCGTCTAAAGGATTGACCATATCGACCAGATAGTCTCTTTGTTTTAAGGCTTCGAATTTTTCAATATCACGAGGCGCAGTGGCAAAACCAACTTCTGCTCGGTAAGAATCTTCAAAAGCAGGTACATATTTGTTTAGCAGTTGACTGGCCCTAACTTCACCCAACGTTTCTACCAGCAAGTCTTCAAGATGATCATCCCAGGTACGGCTAAATTCGGTAATGTCACGCTCGAGCGTAATCAGGTCAAGGTCAAAGTAACTTTTTTGAGTGGTGTAAAAAAAGTGAAACCTGATCTGTGATTCATCTTCACCCATCGCCAACTGGTAATCAACATGGCTGGCGTTTAACGCCTGATAGAGATAAGCCTGAATTTTTCGCCTCACATCCGCGTTGAAGCGGTCTCTTGGCATCAGCACCATGACCGATAAACCACGGCCCAAAGGGTCAGGGCGAATGCTAAGACGCACGCCACGCTCTTGCTCGAGGCTCATAATGGTACGAATATCCCGATGAAGCTGCTCTACATCTGCCCAAAAAAGGCCATCACGCGGCATGCTATTAAACAGAGTAGTAATTTGCTTGTAATCGTGAGAGCCCTCTACGGCTTTATCAAGCGCCAAAACTTGCCGCAATTTAAGCCTTAAAAGCGGAATATGTTCTACAGGTGTGGCTAGGGCTTTAGAGGTAAACAGCCCAATAAAACGCTGTTCGCCCATTACCGTCATGTTTTCCCCTAACTTTTTAATGCCAATATAATCCATGCGTACAGGTCGGTGAACGGTAGATTCGGCATTGGTCTTACTCACCATCAGTGGTCTACCGCCTAAAACCCGCTCACGCAATGACTCAGATAAGTCTGCCAGCGCTACGGGCTTATCGTAATTGCTCCCTGGCTTACTCAAAATGCCTAAAGCAGAGCCCGAATTGGCTTGCAAATGCAAACCTTCATTTAAAGAAACAATGTCATATTCGCGGTAACCTAAAAAGACAAAATTATCTTCGTCAAGCCAGCTCAAAAACGAAGCGTATTCCATAAAGGCTTCAGCCTGCTCTGCCTCTTTAGTTTTACTACTTTGGGTATAAAGCTCTTGCAGATAAAGACGTAAACCCTCGAGCTTTTCTCGCATAGCTTTATAGTCGCGTGTGGTCAAAATGACATCGGTTAAAACGGCACGCAGGCGTGACTCGAGCGCTTCTCTGGCAGCCGCAGCTTCTATACGTTCAATAAAATAAATTTCGTAGGCTTCACGCTCAGATGCGCCGCCCCCTAAAGACAACTGTTCTAACGCTCCCTCAGCATCACGCTTGACCCCTAAAATCGGGTGCAAAAGATGGTAAAGCTCATAGCCTGACTTAGAAATCGCGGCCTTGACCGAATCAACAATAAAAGGTCTATCTTTAAGGTTTAACTCGATAATGGTATAGCTACTTTCCCAACCATCCGTTTGATACTCAGGATTAAAGACTCGAAGCTTTAGACCCTCTTGAACTTGTTGCAGAAATCGGTAGGCTGAAATGGCTATGGCATAAAGACTCTCGGTATCAAAGGCTGCCATAAAGTCTTTATGCGCCTTACCGTAAAGCATCTCGGCAAACTGTTCTAAGTCAGGCTTTGTTTTCCCCAAAGCCATACGGCGTTTCACCTGTTCTAGGCTAACTGGCATAAACGATCCTTTCACAAGCTGCAAGTACCAGCGAATAGTCTGTATATGCCAAGTTTAGCCTGCTTATGCGACTTTTGGCGTTGTGTAATTCTCTGTTTTAGCGTCAATGAAATTTACAATCCACTGAGACAGCAAACTTCCAGAAGCCGTCCCTTGGGCAAGAGAAAACTCAGCTGCCTCTG
>JAHEBB010000750.1 GCA_024642575.1 Trueperaceae bacterium
TGAGCCTGTAAAAGGCAATACGATACCCAGAGTGTACTCTTCTTGAGCAAAGACTTGACCTGCAAATAGGGCAAGTATCAATGTAAAACCTAATAGCCTTTTCTTCATCCTTACCTCCTAAAGTTGACCCTATCTAGGGCTTAAGCGCCAGCACTATTTGTTTTAGCTTTACGTTTCGGCTTTTTTCACGCTTTATAAAAAATAATGAGCGCAGGTTAAACCCATAGATGACAGGAATCATAACAACTTTACTTAGCGTTTTGCCATATTTTTAGCAAACACTAAATTCCTAGCTGTAAAACTTGCCTTAGTAAGCAGTTTCATAAGTCAAACTAGAAGTGCTCAAGGTATACTTTGGTTTATTACAATTCGGAGGATAAGTCACGCATGCAAAATCTCAGAGAGATTGAGACATTTCAAAAAACAAGACTTTGGGAAAAGGTTAAATCTGTAACTGAACTTGCAGCCAGCGTAAAAAAAGTAGTTGAGCTATCTACCCCTTTGCTCGATGAAATAAACATTTATATGCATGATTACACGCTGCATAATGAGCGTCATATTTTAAATGTTCTTTCAATTATGGATGCGTTGCTTATAGGGGAAACGCTGGCACAACTATCTCCTTTAGAGTGCGCCCTTTGTATCATGACCGCCTATACCCATGATCTGGCAATGGTTTTACCTCATGAGGATTATAAAAAGATTTTTGCCAGTGATGAAATGTCAGAGGAAAAAGCTGCTTACCAAAAACACCGCGATGGCTTTACCGAAGAACTAAAACAACTGAAACGCCTTGAATATTCAACAAAAAAATCTGATAAAGAACGTAAACAGCAAATTGAAGGACACATACTTTCAGATTTCCTAAGAAAAAACCACCCTGATGAAAAGCGCATTTTAGTCTGGTTAAACAAAATAGAAAAAGACGCAGATAATCCAAGTCTATTTGAATACAAAGGCACAAATTATAAACGCGCACTTTCGTTCATTGGTGCGAGTCATGGCAAAGGCGTAGAGTGGCTTCGTGAAAAGTTTTGTAAAGAAGATGGTTCAGAAGATAGTTTTCATCAAGTCATTGGTCATGAGGACGTTAATTTTGCCCTACCAGGGCTACTTTTGCGACTCGCTGACATCATGGATTTTGATGCTAGTCGTGCGCCGAGCATCCTTTTTAAACAAATTGGTTTGGAAAATGAAAGTGAACTTTCTGCACCCAGAAAAATTAGTCTGAGTGAGTGGCGCAAACACATGGCGATAACAGGCTGGCGACTAGATATAGCACAAGTTGAGCCAAGCTTATTCTACGCAGCAAATAACTGCCCGCATCCAGTTATCGAAAAAACCATTAAAGATTTTGCTAACTGGATTGACGAAGAGCTTCTTAAAGTTCCTGTAGAGTTTGACACACTTAAACGCCGTGCTAAATACGATAAGAGAGACCTTAAATTTCCGTTACCTCGAAAGACTGATCTTAGAATTGTTGCAGCAAAAAATGATGCGGGTGAGCCGATTTATATTTATGAAGATTTAACCTTTCGACTTGACCAAGCAGAAATACAGCAGCTTTTAATGGGCGAAAATCTGTACGGTGACCCGCAGCTTTGTATACGCGAACTGCTGCAAAATGCGCTGGATGCCTGTCAACTACGTGACTTGCGCTTGAAAGCTGATAAACCCGCAGAACTCGTAGACTCCATCAACCCAAGTGAATTAAAAGTAACACTAAGCTGGGGAAAAGATGAAAAAACGGATCAGGAATTTATAAGTGTTCATGATAATGGCGTGGGAATGACCCTGCGCATAATTACAGACTATTTCACCAAGCTGGGCAAAAGCTTTTACCGCTCGCCTGAGTTTAACAGTGAGCGCACAGCACTTAAAGGGCAAAACCTGAACGCTACGCCTATTTCTATATTTGGTATAGGCATTTTGTCTAGCTTTATGATTGCTGAGCGCATAGAGGTGCGCACCAAACCTGGGGGTAATCAAGACGCTTATGATGTAACGATTTCTGGACCAGGGAGTTTGTTTTGGCTCAGTAAAGGCACGCTAAAAACGCAAGGCACAGAAATAAAGCTCTTTTTAAAAAGTGATTACCAGATTAATCATGATAAAAAGAACTTGTTAGAGACTCTACAAAGGCACTTTTTTTCGGAAACCAGTTACCACCAAGATAATAAGTACGAAATTGACCCTTTGATTGTTGCTGCAAAGTGCGTACTGAACCCGCTTTACCCTGTAGAGGTTATAGCGCCAAATGCAAAGAAGATTGTTATAGACCAAAGCTTTCATATT
>JAHEBB010000751.1 GCA_024642575.1 Trueperaceae bacterium
CGCGTTTTTGCGCACGCTCAATGGCCCCTGTGACCATCTTGGCTTCGATAGGCTGAGAATCATCCATACCGAGCCTATCCATCATGCCGAGCACACGGTCATTGGCAAAAAGGCGCATAAGATCATCTTCAAAGCTGACATAAAAACGACTGCTGCCTGGGTCACCCTGGCGACCTGCACGACCACGAAGCTGGTTATCAATCCGCCTTGATTCATGACGCTCTGTGCCAATGATATGCAAACCACCTACGGAGCGCACCTTTTCCTGGTCAGCTTTGGCCTGGTCGCGTATGGTTTCAATTTTACTAATAAGGTCGGTGGATAAGTTTAATTTGAGGGCAAGTGCTCTCGCCTCATCTGCCTTACCCATCATGATCGACTTTATAAAGAGTTCGGTGTCGGAGTCGTATTTTTCTAAACCTTCGCGCTCTAAAAGCTGGCGTGCCAGCATTTCAGGGTTGCCCCCGAGCACAATGTCAGTACCGCGACCAGCCATGTTCGTTGAAATGGTAACGGCACTAACACGACCCGCCTGCGCCACAATCTCGGCCTCTTTTAAGTGATACTTGGCATTCAAAACTTCATGCTTGATGCCTTTGCGCTTTAGCATACTTGATAAGCGCTCTGACGCTTCAATGGTGACTGTACCTACCAGAATAGGCTGACTTTTTTCATGAATTTCGGCAATTTCGGTAACTACCGCGTCATATTTACCTTGAATGGTGCGGTAAACCACATCGTCATAATCTTTTCTGGCAATAGGTTTATCGGTGGGTATAACCAAAACATCTGAAGTGTAAATTTCTTGAAACTCTTTTTCCTCGGTTTTGGCGGTCCCTGTCATACCTGAAAATTTTTCATAAAGCTTAAAGAAATTTTGATAGGTAATAGTTGCCAGAGTCTGGTTTTCACGTTCGATTTTGACGCCTTCTTTGGCTTCGATTGCCTGGTGAAGACCTTCGCCAAAACGGCGACCAGGCATTAAGCGCCCGGTAAATTCATCAACGATGACAATTTGACCTTCGTCATTTTTTACATATTGTTTATCTAGGTGATAGTGCTCTTTGGCGCGTAGGGCTTGCCTAAGCATGTGGCCCATTTCCATATTTTTATGACTGAAGATGTCCTCGAGATTTAGAGCTTTTTCGGCTTTTTCAATGCCTTGCTCGGTCAAGTGAATATCTTTGGTTTTTTCATCGGCGGTGTAGTCACCCGTTGGGGGTTCTTCGCCTTCACCTGGTTCGCCACGCTCGAGCCCTTTGACCAGTTTTGACATGGTGTAGTACATGTCGGTTGCGGCTTCAGCAGGACCTGAAATAATCAGCGGCGTGCGCGCTTCATCAATTAGAATCGAGTCAACCTCGTCAATAATGGCATAGTGCAAAGGAGTTTCTTTTCGTAACACTAGCTGTTCAGGTCGGAGTGCCATATTATCGCGCAGATAATCAAAGCCTAATTCTGAATTCGTTATATATGCAATATCGCATAAATAAGCATCGCGGCGCTGGTCGCCTGTCATTCCGTGAGTAATGTAGGAAACGGTTAATCCTAGACCACGATAAATTGGCCCCATCCACTCGGCACCCGTTTGTGCCAAATATTCATTGGTGGTTACCAGATGGGTGCCTTTACCGGGCAGAGCATTTAATACCAGAGCTAAGGTTGCCACAAAGGTTTTACCTTCTCCGGTTTTCATCTCAGCGATGCGCCCATAGTGCAGCGCCGACGCGCCGACCATTTGTACATCGTAGTGGCGCATGCCCATATTGCGCACCATAGACTCGCGGGTCAGAGCAAAAGATTCTGCCATGAGCTCTTCTAAAGTTTCACCGTTTTTATAACGTTCGCGTAAAGCGTTATAGGCCTCGGCGAGATTAGGAACCTCTTTCATTTTAGGCTCGAGCGATGCAACTGCCGCTACAATTTCTTTTTCTATGCGACGAACTTCTTTATCGTTATTATCAAAAATCTTGTTTAAAAAACCAAGCATGGTTAGCCTTTCGTGCGGGGGGTGTCGTAGGAGAAAACGCTTGCCAGTAAACAGTTTAGTTTAGCATGTGCCTATTTGCTTTCCGTTAGGAAGCTAACTATGAGAACCGAGTTAAATTTGCACAAAAGGTCTCTAAGCTCAGCTTTTATAAGCGCGGAGTTCAAATAGTCCAGCCTCGGCGGTACTTTGACCATCCAGGGCTGCTAAAAACTCGAGCCTGGTAAAGCCAGCCTCAGCAAGGAGTACCTCATAAGCCTTTTGCGAATAAGACTGAAGGCTAGTGACATAGGTTTCAAGCTGAGTT
>JAHEBB010000752.1 GCA_024642575.1 Trueperaceae bacterium
GGCATCACCGCAGCCGCAGCCTCAAGCTCAGCATCATCAGCATGTAAGTAGATACCTGTGGTTGCAAGAGACGCATGACCAAAGATTTCTTTAATGGTATGTAAGGAGACTTTTTGTCTGGCGAGTTCAGTACCGTAAGTATGTCTTAATAAGTGTGGCCAGACACCCCCCTGGATACCTGCTAAGTTACCAAAGGTCTTCATGATCTTTCTAATGGCAGCATCTGAAATGCGTTTTCCTTTATACCTGCCTGAAGGTACGATCCAGATCGCTTCTCTATCCGTTTGGGGAGGTAAGTCTGTTAACAGAGATCTACGGTGACGCATCCATTGTTGTAAGGCAGTTTTCGCATTTGAGGAAAGAATAACCCGTCTTTGTTTGTTTCCTTTACCTATAACATCTATACGGTGGGGGAGACCGTCTTTATAACTAATACTGTCTTCGTTTAAGGCAGCGACTTCTGAGACTCTTAAACCTGTATTAACCATAAAGGCAATTAAGGTCCAGTTTCTTAGACGTTCTGAGGGTCTTGAGGTTTCAAGGGCCGTTTTAATCAGATCTCTGACTTGTTCCATGCTTAGAGCTGGGGGGTGATGATTGGCTTTTTTTGGTTTTTTTATATCTGCTAAAGGATTTCCTTCTAAGACACCTGCGACGTCTTCTAGATAGTGAAACCATTTTTTTAGACTCGAGTGGACTCTATGGAAATAGTTGGGGCTGGGGTCTAAGTGATTTAGGTAATGTCTAACTTCTTTGGGGGTAACTTCTTGCCAGGTTAAGGGGATACCTGAAACGGGATGCTGATCTAAGTAAGTGCGAAACCTTTCAATATCTTTTAGATAAGCAGCTATGGTTTTTTCTCCTCGGCCTTCTTCGATTTTGAGGTAGTTGCTAAAGCCTTTGGTTTGATTATGCAAAGTCATAAGCCAAACACCTTTAAGTCAGGGAAGGCTGTTTCATAACGGTTTTTATCTAAGGTCAACAGTCTATCTGCAACTAGGCTTGCGTGAGCACCTATTAAGAAGTCAATAAGCAGACGTTTTGGTTCTTTGGTTTTGGCTTGTCTTCTTCTGCTTGCGTAAGTAGCAAAGGCTTCAGCTGCTTTATGCCAGATAGCTTCACTATGATGATAGTCAACTTGAATATGGGTTGTTTCAATAAAGGTATCTAAAAAAGGTTTCGTAGCTTTTGGGTAAGCCAAGAGTTCTGCGTAAACAGCTGCGCTAATAATAAGGCCCCCTTCTTGTTTAGCTTTAAACAAATGCGTCGCTACCTCTGCTGAGGCAGTTTCTTTTGACCAGAGGCAACTAATAACATTGGTATCAATAGCTGTTAGCATAGTTAGCTTTTTTAGGTTTTGCCTGGGCTAAGGGTTTATTCATCATCATCTCGTAAGTCGCTCAACCAGGTATTAACCTCTTCTTTGGTAGCGAAACTAGCTAATACCCCTTGGAAGGCTTCAAACGGATTTTCTTCTGTTCTATATGGAGAAAGAATCGTTTGACCATCTTTAAGCTCAAAGCTAATCTGATCTCCTTGTTTAAGACCCAGGCGTTTTCTGACATCTTGGGGAATGGTGATTTGACCTTTACTTGTTAAGGTTGCAATTTGCTTCATCTTACTTTAACTCCTTTAAGTAAGGATAGCAGGTAATACAAAATTGATCGTGAGAATAGCGAGGGAAAAGAAAGCTAGTTTTAACTTCTCGACCAGTGTCCTTTTTTATGTCACCGCTGGAAATAAATACAACATTGATTTACACAACATTCAGTAATCAGCCATTTAATTGCCAAATCCCTTAGAAAACTAATAAGGGTGGTTCCTGCTTAAGGCATTCTTTCATGAAATTTAAGATAGTAACGTAAATATTGATTTACATTACTAAGAAAATGGCTGATTAAAATGCGAGAAAGGGCGTGGTGGACAGGGTAAAGGTGGAATTAGTGGGGGTTTAGAATAGGTTGGCATAGGATTTTAGTTATGTAAATAGTAGTTTGGTTAGGATAAATTATTTAAATTTTTCAGAAATGGGGAAATAGAAAAGTGGGTTAACTTGTCACAAATAGTCACGCAATAAGCCATAATGTCATGGCATGAGTAAACCAGCGAATACTCCCTCTGAGAAACTTTCTGCCTTTGAGCGCTATCAGGAACTTTGCCCCGAGCAGGTCAAGCACTTTGTTGGACTTAAACATACACGTTCTATCTGGCGTTATGTCAGTGAGGGCAAGCTTCCTCAACCAAGATATCTTGCGCCCCATAAACCTATTTGGAGATTGGGAGAAGTGCTTGAC
>JAHEBB010000753.1 GCA_024642575.1 Trueperaceae bacterium
CTTCATTGGTGGTTTCTAACTCTTCGATGGCGGTTTGAAGTTGCTCATCTTTTCTTTCAAGCATAAGCTCGAGCTCTTCAACACGTAATAAGGCCAGATCATCTTGCGCTCTAAAACGATTTGTATTTTCCTTTTGTTGCTCTAAAGGCAGCTGGTTGTTTTGCTCTTGAATTTTTAAAAAATAATAACTTTGCTCTGGTTCATTAAGCTCAATACAAGTTGTGGTAATTTCATAAGTCTGTTGCTCATTCGCTCTAGAAAGCGAGCTACAGGACTTTTTTGTTCGGGCGGTTTGGTGCAAATTAATGCGCACACTTTGTAGTAAAGCGCCAGAAAGCAAGGCAAAAATATTAAGCTCTGCTCTACCCTCAGGAAAACTCAACAATTTGTGGGCATTGCCAAAGGTTTCTACCAGTTCAAAGTCTTTGCTAAGCAGCAAACCTTCCTGGGCAATGTTTTTAAGGAGCTCGAGCCTTTCTTCTTTATCACTTCGGGGTTTTCTGGGTGGATATTTTGTGCTGTGTTTTCCAGACAAGCTAACCAAAATCTGCGGGTCAATCGGATGATCTGATTCTTGCTTTTGAAAAAGTTTCCACTTGCTATCAAGCGTTTTAAAGTTGGCCTCGAGCGTGTCTAGGTTTTCACTGGCCCCTAAAAACATGTAACCCGCAGGACTAAGGCTAAAGTGAAAGCGACTCAAAATGCGTTTCCGAGCTTCGTCTTTAAAGTAAATGAGCAAGTTACGGCAACTTATAAGGTGCATTTTGGTAAACGGTGGGTCACTATAGACATTGTGCTTGGCAAAACTTACTTTGTTTCTAAGCACTTGAGCCACCTGATAAACCTCGCCCACATCCTCAAAGTAACTGTTTAACAGCTCCTCGGGAAACGTGCTAAGAGAGGCTTTGCTGTACTGCCCTCGGCTGGCGACTTTGAGCGCAGCGTCATTAAGATCAGTGGCAAATATCTTAAAGTTTGCGCTTTTACCTGCTTTTACAAAGGCTTCTGATAGAGCGATTGCCAGCGAATAAGCTTCTTGCCCGGTAGCGCAGCCTGCCACCCAGATTCTTAAACTTTCATCAGAATCCATGAGAGGCGTGACAACTTTATCTACCAGACTTTCAAAGGCTTTGGCATCACGGAAAAATTCGGTTACAACCACCAGCATATGCTCGAGCAGCAGCGCTACTTCTTTTTCATCAAGACTCAGGCGCTGGTAGTACTCAGTTGCGTTCATCTTGAGTTGCTCGAGCCTGTAGGCAAGTCGTCTCTTAATGGTATTGCTTTGATAATAAGAAAGATCAACCTGGTAATTTTGTGCTAGCAAACCAAAAATAGCTCGAATCTCATCATCACTCTTTTGGATTTCCTCAGCCTCAAGTGTGGTTTCAGAGCTAGCCGTATGCGACTTTATGTGCTGCTTAATATATTGGGGCATTTCGTCAGGCTCGAGCACGACGGCCTTGGTCAATTTGCCTGCACTGCTAGGCATGCTAATGTGCTGGGCGCTCTTATGACTTTGAACTAGGCATAGACCCCCGTGATCAGCAATGGCTTTAAGACCTTTACTGCCATCTCCGCCTGCACCAGATAAAATAATGCCCGTTGCTTTGCTTTTATAAGTTTCTGCTACCGATCTAAAACAATAATCTATAGGCAAGTTATGAGGGTCAAGCTCGCCCCGATTATGCAAGCGAATGGTTCGACCTTTGAGCTTTAAAAACATTGCAGGTGGCACAATATAGAGGCTATTGGCCCGCAATTCCATGCCGTTTTCTGCCAATTCAACATTCAAATGGGCATGTTGCTCTAAGAGGGTTTTGAGTCGTGATTCTGTTCCTGCAAGGCTATGTAAAACAACAATGAGCGCTGAGGTTTCAAAGTCAGTGGGGCTCTTAAAAAAATCTTTTAGCGCTTCTATGCCGCCGGCTGAAGCGCCAATCACTACGACCTGTGCAGGGATACTGGCATGGGCGATAAGTGCTTTTTGCGCAAGCGTGCTTGTTTCTGGGTCTTGAAGCATAACGCTCCTCAATAAGTAATTTAAGTAAGCGTCCCTTTACAATTGTTATGAGCGAATTGCCCTTCAAGGTCTTAGTAGCTTAGCAACACTCTTTTGTTTCTGCTTATCTTTGCTAGATATATCATAGAAAACCTCCAAATTTGATTTCAGTGAGAGATTTAATAGTCAACAAAGTAAATAGGTTTTCCTACATTTTGCCGCTACTGAAATACGCCTGTAACAAAGGTTCGCTAGCGCATCAAGAGTCTAGTCAGGTGGTATGTTTTC
>JAHEBB010000235.1:0-1176 GCA_024642575.1 Trueperaceae bacterium
AGGAACATAGCTATGACGAACAAACCCAATCCTGATTTAAAAACCCTGGACATACTTGTCGGAACCTGGAAAATATCTGGCGGCGTAGAGGGCACTGTCACTTATGAGTGGATGGAAGGTAGCTTTTTCCTTATGCAGCGTGTTGAGCTTGGAGGTAATAAAGGTTTGGAAATCATCGGGCATGAGCAAAAGTTCGGCGAGGAACCCAGTAAGGATATTAGGTCACGTTACTACGGTAGTGAAGGCTACACCTTTGATTATGTTTATGAGATTGAGGGAAATTCCCTGACGATTTGGGGAGGTGAAAGAGGGTCGCCAGCATTTTATAAAGGGCAGTTCTCGAGTGACGGCAACATGCTTACTGGCGCGTGGGTTTATCCAGGCGGTGGTGGGTACGAATCATCTGCAATTAGGGTTGAGTCGAAGTAGAGGCCCTTAGTGAAAATAGGTTCCATTGTCATTAACTGTTATGCCTTTGACGACATGTTGGCATTCTGGCAGGAGGCGCTTCACTATATTCCTAGAGAACCTGCTAAGGCTGGCTGGGTCGTGCTTTGTGACCCAGAAGGAAAAGGTCCTAATCTGTCTTTAAATCAAGTTCCCGAAAAGCGCACGGGCAAAAGGAGTCGCTTACATCTTGATCTATATACCAACGACCATAGCAACGAAGTTGAGCGCCTCATCAACCTTGGGGCAATACGCTACCCCTGGCGATACCACCCCGATGCTGACTTTGTCGTATTACAAGACCCCGATGACAACTTATTTTGTGTGATTCAGAAAGAGAATGTGCTTTGAATACAGCTGTGTTTGAAGTATTTCTCGATGGAAAAATTCGGTAGTAACCTACTTAAAACCCTTAAGCCTAGAAAGCTTGAGGGGTCGTTATACCGTGCCCTTAGTACAGAGCAACACAGTCATCTCGATTAAGCCCTAATGCTTGGGCGATTTGAACACTGAAAGTTAAAAGGAGAGCTTCATGAAGTACCTTCTCACCTCGGCTGGCATTAAAAACGCCAGTATCCATAACACGCTGGTCGAACTTCTTGGCAAACCGATTGCCGAGGCTAGCGCCCTCTGCATCCCCACTGCGGGGTACGGACACCCCCAGACCAATCCGACTCACGCATGGCGGTTTATCAGCGGACGAGAACCCCAATGCCCAATGACCGAGCT
>JAHEBB010000235.1:1276-8338 GCA_024642575.1 Trueperaceae bacterium
GTTGTAGAGACAACGGTCAATCTTGGCTATCCGGAAAGTCTAATAGTTGGTCTTGGAATAGTGATGCTTATTTGTACAGTTCTGTATTTGATTCCAAAAACATCGGTCTTAGGGGCAATTTTGCTAACAGCCTTTCTAGGTGGTGCGGTTGCCACCAATCTACGAGTAGGAACTCCCCTTTTTAGCCATGTTTTGTTTCCCGTTTATCTTGGCTTATTGGTCTGGGGTGGGCTTTACTTGCGTGATAGAACGCTGCAAACACTTATTCCACTCAAAGCTAACTAAGATGAACACAGAGCAAAAAAACCCGCAAACGATAGATGACTATATTGCTGGCTTTCCAACCGACATTCAAGACATCTTGCAAGACATAAGAGCCACCATTCAAAAGACTGCTCCAGAAGCAAAAGAAGCCATTAGTTACGCTATGCCCACATTTAAACTCAACGGGAATTTGGTACATTTTGCCGCCTTTAAAAACCATATTGGCTTTTACCCAACCCCCAATGGCATTGAAGAATTTAAGGAAGACTTAGCTCGCTATAAGGGTGCTAAAGGCTCGGTCCAATTTCCTTTAGATGAAGCTATGCCCTTAGATTTAATTAGCAGAATCGTGAAGTTTAGAATAGCAGGAAATTTGGCCAAAGCTGAGGCAAAAAAGAAAAAATAAAGCTGTTTGCCTTTTATTAGGTTAGACAAGCTCGAGCCCGAATCACAAAGGATAAAAAATGAGTTCACAGACAATAGGAAACTACGCAGCTATTAATGGTTTAAATCTCTACTACGAAATTCATGGTGAGGGTGAACCCCTCATCTTGTTGCATGGCGGTCTGGGCGCAATCGACATGTTTACTGAGATTTTGCCTCGGCTAGGTCAAGGTCATCAAGTCATTGGGGTAGATTTGCAAGCACATGGGCGCACCGCTGATACTGAAAGACCCCTGAGGCTCGAGTATATGGCAGATGACATTGCTGCACTTATGAAACATCTAAACATGGAATACGCCGATGTTATGGGCTATTCGCTGGGTGGCGGCGTTGCTTTGCGCACTGCCATTCAGCATCCAGACTTGGTAAGAAAGTTAGTGGTGGTTTCTTTTCCCTTTAAACGCTCAGGTTCGTACCCAGATGTACTCTTGAGCATGGACAAAATGGGAGCCGAAGCCGCAGAAATGATGAAACCCTCACCCATTTACAAGCTCTACAGTCAGATTGCACCCAGACCAGAAGATTGGCCTCGGCTACTCGCAAAAATGGGCGATCTGCTCAGGCAGGAATACGACTGGTCAGAGGAAGTTGCCCAGCTAACGATGCCTGTACTGTTGGTGTTTGGTGATGCTGATAGTGTTCCAGCGAGTCACATGGCTGAGTTTTATCGCTTGCTTGGCGGTAGTCAAAAAGATGCTGGCTGGAATCATGCGCATATGCCCAAATCGCAACTGGCAGTCTTGCCAGGAACGAGTCATTACAGCTGTTTTTCTAACCCTTTATTAACAGAAATCGCAACAGGGTTTTTAAACTCGAGCGCAAAATGAGGAGGCACTGTAGTGCAAAAAATCGAACCTATTGCTAAAGCTGAAATGCTGATCCGCAAACCCGTCAAAGAGGTTTTTGAAGCTTTTGTAAACCCTGAAATAACAAGCAAATTTTGGTTTAGCAAAAGTAGTGGCAGGCTCGAGCCTGGGTCACAGATCAGATGGGACTGGGAAATATACGGAGTATTTACGCAGGTTCAGGTTCTGGCGCTCGAGCCCCCTAAACGCATCCTGATTGACTGGTCTGACCCTATCACAAGCGTTGAATGGACGTTTTCACCTCAGACAGCTAGCACAACCTTTGTAAGCATACAAAACTGGGGCTTTTGTGGCACCACTGAAGAAATCACCGCAAAGGCAATGGATTCTGTTGGAGGATTCAACCTGCTTTTAGCTGGTTTAAAAGCCTTTTTGGAACATGATATACAGTTAAATCTGGTTGCCGATCACAACCCTAATAGTTCGGAATGGAATTAAATGAAAACAAGTTTTAGCACCCATATCAAAGCCACAGGCAATAATACGGGCATTGAAGTACCCGAAAAAAATATCAAGGAACTTGGTGACAGCAAAAAACCTGCTATTAAAGTCAATGTCTCTGGTTACAGCTACCCCAGCACCGTTGCCGTAATGGGTGGCCATTTTATGATTCCTTTGAGCAAAGCCCACCGCGAAGCGGCTGGTCTTAAAGCAGGTGATGCGGTTGAGGTCACGCTCGAGCTTGAAACCGAACCTCGCAGCGTTGAAGTGCCCAGTGATTTGCTCGAGGCTTTAGGCAAGGCAGGTAGTAAAGAAACGTTTGACGCTCTGGCATTTTCAAAACGCAAAGAATTTGTCCGTCAAGTCGAAGACGCCAAAACGCCAGAAACCAGAGCACGGCGTATTACTAAAATTATTGAAACGCTTGATGGTCAGAAGGGGTAGCTATGGATGGCAATGATTTTCCAAAAACCTCTAAGCCAGCATTAAGAGCGCTGAATAATGCAGGCTACTTTAAGCTCGAGCAGCTTACCCAAATAACTGAAGCCGAACTCAGCAAGCTTCATGGAATGGGGCCAAAAGCGCTAGGTATTTTAAAGCTTGCACTCAGAGAAAAAGGCTTGCGTTTTAAATGAAACCTGAGCTCGAGCAAACCCTAGCTGACTTGCATAGCAAAAACAAAAACGTGCAAGATACATCTTTTACTACGCTTATGACGGCAAGCAAAGAACAGGTCGATTGGGCTTATGAGGTTTGGGATGAGCTGGTGAAAACGCTGTCCAGCAAAGATAATCGCCAACGGGCAATTGCCTCGCAGGTACTATGCAATTTAGCCAAAAGCGACCCCGAAAACCGCTTAGCAAAAGACTTTGATGCGCTTTTAAATGTCACACGTGACGAACGTTTTGTTACGGCTAGACACTGCATGCAATCGCTCTGGAAAGTAGGAATAGCTGGAGAAGCCCAAGAAAAACAGCTTATAGAAGGGCTCGAGCTTCGCTACCATGAATGTGTCAGTGAAAAGAATTGCACCTTGATTCGCTACGACATTCTGCAAAATTTCAAAACGCTCTATGAACACTCTAAAAAGGACACACTAAAAGCTAGGGCCCTATCTCTCATTGACTTAGAACTCGATCCTAAATACCGCAAAAAATACTTAGGGCTCTGGAAAGGTAATTAGCCTTATTTTAGGCGGTTATCTTCAGGTATAGATACTGGCAAAGGTTGCTGTCGTTTTTGTTCAAGACAATAAGCTTGCCCTAGCTTAAACTACTATTCAGCTATCAAGATGCCCTGATAACAGCCCCACTCAAAGGAGACTAAATATGCGAAAACTAAAGTTGCAAGTACAAATGTCAATGGATGGTTTTATTGCTGGCGCAAAAGGCGAAATGGATTGGATATCTCACAATTGGGGTGATGACATTATCAAATATGTCACAGAACTAACCGAGCCTATTGACTGCATTGTTTTAGGTAGAAAGCTCGCCCAAGGTTTTATTCCACATTGGGCTGGCGTGGCGGCAAATCCTGAAAACCCGGAAGTTAGTGTGGGCAAGAAATTTACAGATACTGCCAAAGTGGTCTTTAGTCACACACTTGACCAATCTGAATGGGGGAATACAGTATTAGCAAAAGGCGACCTTGTTGAGGAAATCACCAAGCTCAAAAACCAGGAGGGTAGTGACATTATTGCTTATGGCGGGGGCTCGTTTGTTTCTTCGCTTATTAAACATGGCCTTATTGACGAACTCAATTTGTTTGTAAACCCTGCTGCGATAGGCAATGGCATGCCTATCTTTAAAGGTTTAGAAAGTATGCAGAAATTTACGCTCGAGTCTGCAACTGCCTTTGATTGTGGCATTGTTGCTCTTAGGTACCATAAAGCCAACTGAAACCCAAACAGATAGAGAATTAAAACCCAGATGAAATGAAGCGTTTTATCTTGCAAAATGTATCTTCGCTCAGCCCTAAAGGCTGGGCTTTTTTGTTAGGCTCGAGCCTTGACTTACCTTATTTATTAAGGTATTCTCTTAGCACCACGGAAACACTATCTTGTTAATAGAAACGACGAGCTATGACACAAAAACATTAAACTCGTCTGCAACATTCCAAGGAGAAAGTACATGAGAAACTTAGTGCTCTTTATGCACCAAAGCCTTGATGGTTTTGTAGCTGGCCCCAAGGGTGAGATGGACTGGATTAAGGTTGACGATGATCTCTTTAGCTATCCTGATACCTTGACCAAAAATGCTGATACCGCGCTTTATGGTCGTGTCACCTATCAAATGATGGATGCCTACTGGCCTACGGCAGCAGACCAGGCAGATGCCAGTGCGCACGACATCAGCCACTCAAGGTGGTACAACCAGGTAGAAAAAATAGTAGTTTCAGAAACCCTAACGCAAGCACAAGTCAAAAATGCAAAGCTCATCAGTACAAATCTTGTTGAAGAAGTTAAAAAGCTAAAAGCGCTTAAGGGCAAGACTATTATCATGTTTGGTAGCCCTGGCACTGCTCAAAGCCTGATTGCTGAAAAGCTTATTGATGATTTCTGGCTTTTTGTTAACCCCATTTTACTCGGTGAAGGCATCCCTCTTTTTCCTAACTTGAAAGACCGCAGCAAGCTCGAGCTTAAATGGTCAAAAACCTTCAGTTCGGGTATCGTCGGCCTGCACTATAAACTTAAATCATGAATGACTTTTTAAGAACCGTCCTCTGGCAGCAATTGGGTGCTAGCCTTGACATGCTGGAAAATGCCATTAAACGTTGCCCTTTAGACGTATGGGGAACGAAGTTTGCTTTTGACGAATATTGGTACATCAGCTATCACACGCTCTTTTTTCTTGATTTGTATTTGTCTGACGGGCTAGATGGCTTTACACCTCTAGAACCCTTTGGCCTAAGCGAACTCGACCCAGAAGGTAAGTTTCCTGAGCGTGTTTATAGCCAGGAAGAATTGCTGGTTTACTTAGAGCACAGCCGCAAAAAAGCCCAGCATAGAATCAAAACCCTTACAGATGAGAAAGCAAAGCAAATTTGTGACTACCATTATCTTAAAGGCAATGTTTTAGAAATGCTCTTTGACACGATGCGCCATGTGCAGCACCATACCGCTCAGTTACATTTGCTTTTAAGGCAAAAAATTGACGATGCGCCAAAATGGGTTATGCGCACGAAGACTGAATTCTAGGCTCGAGCCTCTAACTGTTTAAAGTCTCAACTGCATATTATACAAATTGGCATAGGTTCCTTTTAGCGCCAGAAGCGAATCATGACTTCCCTCTTCCACAATGCCATGATTACCTAAAACAATTATCCTTTTGGCATTGCGAATGGTTGATAAACGGTGCGCTATCACAAGGGTTGTACGTTTGAAGGCTAACTTTTCCAGCGAATCCTGAACTGCCTTTTCGCTTTCATTGTCAAGCGAACTCGTTGCTTCATCAAAAATAAGTATCGGCGGGTTTTTTAAGAAAACCCTGGCAATGCTGATTCTTTGTTTTTGCCCACCCGACAATTTCACGCCCCGCTGACCAATATCAGTGTCATAGCCTTGCCGTAAGGCCCTGATGAACTCATGAGCGTTGGCTTGTTTGGCGGCCTCTATAATTTCCTCTTGACTTGCCTCGAGCCTACCGTAGCGTATATTGTCAGCAACCGTCCCTGCAAACAAATAAACATCTTGCTGCACCATCCCAATGTTTTTTCTTAACGAACTCAGGCTAATGTCTCTGATGTCTTTACCATCTAGTAAAATTGCACCATCGTTAACTTCATAAAAGCGCGGAATGAGTGAGCAAAGCGTAGTTTTACCTACACCCGATGGCCCAACCAGGGCGACATAGTCTCCTGCGCGAATGTCGAGTGAGCAATTTTTTAAGACATAATCAAGGTCATCTTTATATTTAAAACTGACCTTTTTAAAGCTAATTTGCCCCTGTACATGGGCTAACTGAATGGCATCTTTTTTATCTACCATCTCGGGCTTAAACTCGAGCATTTCCATAAAGCGGTTAAACCCTGTAATGCCCTCCTGATAAAGCCTCAAAAAATTCAATGCGGTGCGAATAGGTTCCACCAAAATGCCCACATAAAGCAAATACGTCACCAAATCAGCTAATCCCAAAGAACCCTTGGCAATACTTGCCCCCCCAAACACAATAATGGCTACGGTAAAGAGCTGAGTAAAAGCAAGAACACCATTATAAAAGTAGGTTTCATTTTTGTAACCCTCTCTGCGGCTCTCTACAAAACGCTGATTTTCATATGCAAATTTTTCTGTTTCCGCCTCTTCATTAGTAAATGACTTCACCACTCTTATACCCGAGAGCGTATCTTCAAGCTGTGCGTTTATGTCGCCAATTCTATCTTTACTCAGCCTGAAAGCTTTATTCATCTTCCCATTAAAGTAAAAAGCATAAACGCCCATAATGGGCAAAAATAAAAAGAGGATGAGGGTGAGGGGCACATTGATAGTGATGAGAATAAAAAAGGTGCCAAAAAACTTTAGCAGGGTAAGCAAAATATCCTCGGGTGCATGATGATAAAGCTCGCCCATATTATAGGTGTCATTAATCATACGATTCATAAGCTGACCCGTTTTTTGCTCATCATAAAAGCCAAACGAGAGCTTTTGATAATGCTCAAAAAGCTCGTTGCGCATGTCACGCTCCATCAACGTTCCCATCATGTGACCCTGATGATCAACAAAGGCATTGCAAAGCGTATAAACAATAACAAGCAGCACCATAAGCGCGCCTACCGCATAAATTTGGTTCAGCGCATTGACCGCATTTTTCTCTAAGATTTCATGGATAATGTACCTTGCGCATAAAGGCAGGGTCAGGGTAATGGCAGCTACAACCAGCGCGCAAGCTAAATCGGCAAGTAGTAAAGCTTTATAAGGTTTGTAATAAGAAAAAAACTTCTTAAGTCG
Organism: Trueperaceae bacterium; assembly: GCA_024642575.1. GTDB lineage: Bacteria > Deinococcota > Deinococci > Deinococcales > Trueperaceae > JAHEBB01. The sequence goes on from JAHEBB010000235.1 coordinate 8,234, forward strand.
AGAAGTTTGCAAATTTCCTCCAGATGCTTGGAGGGGTCAGCTAGGCCTTGCCCTCCAAACCGTAATTCATAACTTGAGTTTTCAAAACGGTTTTGTGAAAGGCAG
>JAHEBB010000754.1 GCA_024642575.1 Trueperaceae bacterium
AGGCACTTGAAGGCTTTCCTACCGGAGATAAGGCATTTTTAACGCTCGAGCATTGTCCAGGGGGCACGCTAGATATGCTTCTGGGTCAAGGTTCGCAGCTCGAGTTTCAAACTGCCGTTCGGCTTATTCTTGAGGTAGCCAGAGGGCTCGAGTTTGCCCATAAAAATCAGGTTTTGCACCGTGACGTAAAGCCTGCAAATGTTATGTTAACCAAAGACCTTCAGGCAAAACTCGCCGATTTTGGTACCGGACTCTTTATGACTGAACGTACCGCTGACCGAGTTGGAACCGCCTTTTATATGGCTCCAGAAATTTTTGAAGGTCGCCCCCCCAGCATTCAAAGCGATGTTTACAGCCTTGGTGTACTTAGTTATGAAGTGCTGGCTTCAGAAAGACCCTTTAAAGGCCATAGCTATGATGAGCTGATGCTGCAACATCTTACTAGTGTTCCTGTTAATTTAAAGTATAAACGCAAAGATATTTCAGTTGAGTTGAGCCACGTTATTGCCCAGGCTATGTCAAGAGATCAGTCCAAACGATTCGAATCTGTGTCTGCCTTTATCGCAGCGTTTGAAGAGGTAACGAGCAATAAAACAGAAGTGACTACGGGCCGAAAGGCAAGAGATAGTGCCGTTAGTCAATCTAAAGCCGAGGGAGCAAGCAAAACAAAAGGTGGACTTTTTGGCTGGTTTAAAAAGTCAAAAGGCTAAATTGCGCTTGGAGCCCTCTAAGGAACTATCCTAAATCCTAGGGTTTTTTAAACAATTGGATGATCTATTCCTAATACGTTTTCATTCGGCAAATCAGCATAGGCGGCAGTTTATAGCAAAGGTTTTCCCAGAAAATACACCTAGAATTATTTGATAATTCTAGGTGTATTTTCTAAGTTGCTTTAGCCAGTGTTCGCATAGCTTTTACAAAATTGATAATAGTTCCTCGACCATGTATGTCTAAGCTATGATTTCCTTCTAACAAAATACGAATACTTTTTATATTTGATTTATCTTCTTCCCCTCCAGAGGGCATAGGTCTTTCAATATACTCATAAGCGCAAACTTTCTCTAGGATAATTGTAATGTCACCAAGCTCGAGCAGAGTCATCTTTCTCCTTTAAGCAAGGTCCCAGCTAATACTGGAGCCATCTTTATCTTTAGTCACCGTTAAGCGAGCGGGCAAGCGCTCTGTCAGTGCACTAACATGCGTAATAATACCCACCATTCGACCTTCCTTGGTAAGGTTTTCTAGTACGGCAGCTACAGAATCCAGGGTGATTGCATCGAGCGTTCCAAAGCCTTCATCAAGAAAAAGTGCACCTAGAGCGTGGGAACCCGCAATCGTGTCTGACAGCGCGAGCGCCAGAGCTAAACTGGCAATGAAGGTTTCGCCGCCTGAAAGGGTTTTTGCGCTGCGTGTCTCTCCAACAGTCCATGCGTCACGCACCTGATAGTCGCCATCAATAAGTCTGAGGTCATAGCGGCCATCTGTGACTTCACGTAAAATATGTGACGCGCGGATGGCTAGTCTTGCCTGTACTTGCGAAAGCAAAAACTCCTGAAAACGGTTTCCTTGTAAATCCTGACTCAAGGCACGGTAAGTATCTTGCGTTTTTTGAAAAGCAGCGCGGTCTTTCTCTAAACTCTTAGCCCTTTCAAGTTGCTTTTCAAGAGCTGATAATTCTGCCTCGAGCCTTCCCAAACGCGTTTGCGCTTCCGAAAGCTGTCCTTTTAAATCTTTTTCTTCTTGTTTTAAGGTTTCATATTCGTTTAAATCGAGACTGCGGCCTGCCAGTTTCGCCTGCAACTCGACTTCACGTCTTTCATAGCCTTCTTTTTGGCTCAAGAAACCGCTAATCTCCGTCTCGAGTTCTTTTATTTGCATAGAGGTTAGTAGAGCTGCTTTTGCAAGCTCAAGCGACATAAACTCTGCATTGAGCAAGGCTTTTTGTAGCGATGTTTCAGTTAAGGCTAGCTCTTCCTTGACTACGACAATTTGTTCCTCAAGAAGCTCTTTTCTTGTTATTTGCGTTGCCAGACTGGTCTGAAGGGATTGAACTTTTCTTTCCGAATTTTTAAAGCTATCTTCCAAGTCGCGTTTTTCTTTTTGAAGCTGAGACTCGAGCGTTTCTGGGTCTAATCCTTCCGTTTTGCCATGAATGTTGGCTGCTAAAGATGCCAGCAGGCTCGAGCGTTCGTCAGAAAGAGCAGCCTCTAAAGCGTCAACACTCTCGAGCTTATAAGGCTTAAGCGCCTCAGCAATGTGCGGCTGAAAATTATCTTTGTCGCGCTCG
>JAHEBB010000236.1 GCA_024642575.1 Trueperaceae bacterium
GGCAGGGCAATAGCCCTGGCTTATGGCAAAGCAGGCGCTAAACTTGCTTTAGCTGCCCGCAAACAAGGAAAACTCGATGACGTTGTGCAAACAGCAAGAGATTTTGGTGGTGAGGCAATTGCGCTCAAAACCGATGTTCGGAATGAGGCTGAAGTTAAAAGCATGCTCGAGTGTACCGCCACTACCTTTGGTGGACTTGACATTTTGGTGGTAAATGCAGGGATAAGCAGTGATTACCAAACTGTAGACGCAGGTAACAGTAACGACTGGCGAGAAACCTTTGAAACCAATCTCTTTGGTGCCTATTACACCATCAAAGCCGCCATACCTTATTTAAAACTGAGAGGTGCCGGCAAAATTATCACGATTGGTTCTGGGCTTGGGCATAATGGCAGAGCAGGGGGTTCCGCTTATGCTGCCTCAAAAGCTGCCCTTTGGATGCTCACTCGAGTTACAGCTCAAGAACTCGCCCATGAGAATATTAGTGTCAATGAGCTTATTCCTGGCCCGGTTGAAACCGAGATAATGACCAATGATGAGTTTAGGAAAAATGTCGTAGAAAAACAGCGCGAGTGGTTAAAAACACCCGAAGATGTTACACAACTCGCACTCTTTCTCGCAGCGCAACCTGATTTTGGTCCCAGCGCACAGAGTTTTAGTCTGATGAGGCGAGACCGCTAAGCAGCTTGAGAGCGTTTTTCCGACAAAACCTTATCGGTAATATAGGAAGGCACTTCAGCGTAATGGTCAAACTTTAGCGAAAACGCACCACGGCCACCTGTAATAGAGCGCAAATCAGGTGAGTACATTTGTAACTCAGCCATGGGCACATTGGCACTGATAACACTTACCGAGCCTTCACTATCCATACCCAAAATGCGGCCTCTACGGGTATTTAAATCGCTGATGATATCGCCTGTAAAGCGGTCAGGAACCCTCACACGCACAAGCGCAACAGGCTCGAGCAAGGTTGGGTTAGCTTGCTTCATAGCCTCAGTAAAAGCGTGACCTGCGGCAACCTGAAAAGCAATGTCCTTAGAATCGACAGGATGATCTTTACCATCATAGACGGTTGCACGCACATCAACGACTTGAAAACCGCCGAGTACGCCACTGTTTAGGGCATCAAGCACACCTTTTTCACAACTACTAATAAACTGACTTGGAATTGAACCCCCGACAACCTTATTATCAAATTCAAAACCGCTGCCTCTAGGTAGGGGTTCTACCCGTAAGGCAACCTCGCCAAACTGACCCGCACCGCCAGATTGCTTTTTATGCCGATAGCGTGCGTCCCCTTTACCTATAATGGTTTCACGGTAGGTGATTTTTGGAAGCTGGGTATCAACATCAACGTTATAGCGGTCATGAAGTTTGTTAATGGCAATTTCCAAGTGGACATGTCCCATCCCCCAAAGTACCGTTTCGTGGGTTTCACTGTTACGCTCGAGCCTCAAGGTAGCGTCTTCATCAAGCAATTTTGCCAAAGCAGTACTTAGTTTGTCATCATCGGCTCTGGTTTTGGGAAAAAGGGCCAAAGCCATAACAGGTGAAGGTAACCGCATGGGGGCAAGTTCTACAAGTTTATCTTTGGCACACAGCGTATCCCCTGTTTTGATTTCCTCAGCTTTGGTAATGGCCGCAATCATGCCCGAACGTAAATCTTTAACCTCTTTAAGGGCTTTTCCTTCAGGTATATAGATATGAGCAAGTTTTATGTCTTTATCTTGACTACTGTCCAGTATTGTGTCTCCAGATGAAACACTGCCCGAAAGAACCCTTAAGTAACTGATTTTTCCCATATAAGGGTCAATAGTTGTCTTAAAAACTCGAGCGCAAAAACTACCCGCATCGCCTAAAACAGGTGCGTCGCCTTGTTTTACAGGCAGCGGCATATGATCCTCAACAAATCTTACCCCTTCGGTCATAAAGTCAAGGAGTAAACTAATACCCATCATGGCAGTTGCACTGGTGACCACTACGGGGTTGAGTTCGTTGCGGCGAACAGCAGCATAAAAGGCTTCGTGCAAAACCGCATTATCAATTTCGGCATCTTCTAAGTATTGCATCATAAGCTCATCATCAGTTTCGACAATGGCTTCTACCAATCTCGCCCTATAATCATTGGCAACGCCTGCTAGTTCAGGGGGAATCGGCACTTCCTGCGGCTCATCATTGGGCCATTCAAAAGCTTTCATATGAAGCAAATCAACTATGCCCTTAAAAGATTCTGCCTGACCAATTGGCAACTGGATGGCGGCAATATTGCCCATCAAACTAGCTTCAATGTCTTGCATGGTGCGAAAAAAATCCGCATTTTCGCGGTCCATTTTATTGATTACGATAATGCGGTTTAGTTCGCGCTCTATACTGGTATTCCAGACGCGCTCCGTACCCACGGCTACGCCCGATACGGCGCTCACCACCACAATAGCGCCATCGGCAGCAACTTGCGCGCCCCTTATTTCACCGACAAAATCAGCGTAACCAGGCGTATCTAACAGGTTGAAGCTCGAGCCTTTCCAAGTCAAAGGGTGAATTGTAGTATAAATCGAAATTTTTCGTTCTTGTTCTTCGGTCGTATAATCTGAGGACGTATTCGCATTTTCTACTGACCCTAGTTGTGTTTTTTGACCACTACGCACCAGAAGTGCTTCTAAGAGGGACGTTTTTCCAGCACCACTATGCGACATAATGGCAACATTCCGAATTTCTGACATACAGCTCACCCTTTCATACAAGAACCTAGCGCCGACGTCCTGACTGATTGTATTTTTAAAGTATAACAGTTATCGCCCTAAAACAGACAGAGGAAAACTCCGCTAGCCAAATTTTTCTGGAGTTGCTTGCCTATCCTGGGCTAAACTAAAAGCATGAGTATTTTTGAAGTATCTGCCGTCTTGCTAACCATTACAGCCCTATTTGGCTTTGTCAATGAGCGCTTTATCAAACTGCCAACAACCATTGGCGTCACACTGATCGCGCTGATTATGTCGCTTGGCTTGGTAATGTTTGGGAGCAGTGGCGTAGAAAGCTGGGCTGCCCAGTTTTTGGAAAAACTCAATTTTGACGATCTGGTGCTCGAGGGCATGCTAAGCTTTTTGCTCTTTGCCGGCTCTTTGACAGTTAATTTAGATGATTTGAATAAGCAGAAATGGCCAGTTCTGCTTTTGGCAACGCTGGGGGTGCTTATTTCAACCTTTGTTGTCGGCGGCCTAAGTTACTTTGTGCTAAAACTTTTAGGGCTCGAGCTGCCCTTTATTTACGCCCTCCTTTTTGGCGCACTCATCTCTCCCACTGACCCCATTGCGGTCCTGAGCATTTTAAAAAGGGTGGGGGTTCCTAAAGATATCGAAACCCTTATTACAGGAGAATCCCTCTTTAATGATGGGGTGGGCGTGGTCATTTTTACCGTTATCTTAAGCTTAGCAGGGGTTAATACTCACGGTGGCCATGCCAGTGAGGGAGTCAATATTCCTTTGCTCTTTGCTCAGGAAGCGCTTGGGGGAATCCTCTTTGGTCTCGTAATTGGACTCATCGCTTATTATTTTTTAAAAGCTATTGATAACTACACGGTCGAAATTCTAATTACCCTGGCCCTTGTCGTTGGAGGCTATGCGCTTGCCTTAAGTTTACACACTTCTGGACCTTTAGCCATGGTCATTGCTGGCTTATTTATAGGAAACCGAGGTCGTCTATTTGCCATGAGTGCAAAAACCAGAGAACACCTTGATACTTTCTGGGAACTCATAGATGAAATTTTAAATGCTGTTTTATTTGTCTTGATTGGCCTCGAAATGATTCTCGTTGGCCTAAAAGGAAGTTATTTTGTTGCTGTCCTATTTATCATTCCCATTGTTTTACTCGGACGTTTTATCAGTGTAGGTGGCCCCATAAGCCTCATGCGACTCAGGCAAAACTTTCTCCCTTATACTGTCAGGATGATGGTCTGGGGTGGTCTTAGAGGGGGCATTTCAATTGCGCTTGCGCTTAGCTTGCCTATGGGAGCAGAGCGTAATCTGATCATTGGGTTAACCTATGGCGTGGTGGTTTTTGCCATTTTGATCCAAGGTTTAAGTATTGGTCAGGTAGCAAAACGCATTCCGCAAGCGACTTAATTGGCTCGAGCTAATCCAATACGTAAATCAAGGTAATTTAAAACGCTTTACCCCATATTAAAATAAACTGCCTTGAACACCCCACCTAAAAACAAGCATGTAGTTGACCAGATGATACTTACTCTTAAATCAATTCCAAAAAACGCAAGCCTTAACCGAAAAAAATTTCATCGTCTAAACCTTCATATTGGTAATGCCCCAAGCATCCCCTTTTGCTATCCACCATTATCCTAAATCTTCCATTGGATTTTAGTGGCTACAGGTTATAGTCAGGCAAGCATGGTTTTAGGCAACAACAGTTTAAGGAGTTATTCATGAGTGTCAAAGATTTGTTTAACCTTAAAGATCGGGTGGCAATTATAACGGGTGGCTCGAGGGGCTTAGGGTTACAAATTGCCGAGGCTTACGCTGAGCAAGGCGCTCGACTTATTTTAACAGCGAGAAAAGCTGAAGCCCTACACGAAACTGCCAATCACTTAGAGGCTCAAGGCGCAGAGGTTTTAGTTTTGCCAAGCGATTTATCAAAACCTGAGTCAGCACCTATTTTGGTAAAGCAAATCATGGATACCTGGGGTCAGATTGACATATTGGTCAATAATGCTGGCACCACTTGGGGTGCGCCTGCTGAAGATCACCCGATAGACGCTTGGCATAAGGTTATAGATCTGAACTTGACTGGCATTTTTGTCCTGACACAAGCAGTTGCTAAAGCCGCTATGATTCCAACAAAAAAAGGGGTCATTGTTAACGTTGCTTCTATTGCAGGGTTAAAAGGCAATAATCCAAAGATGATGGGTACGCTTGCTTACAACACTTCAAAGGGGGGTCTGGTGAATTTTACTAGGGCATTAGCCAGTGAGTGGGCCAAATATGGTATTCGCGTAAATGCACTGGCTCCTGGTTACTTTCCCACCAAAATGACAAAGGGAACTTTAGAAGCCGCCCAGGATATTATCGAAGCGGCAACACCGCTTGGGCGTGTGGGCGGCCCTGAAGACCTTAAAGGTGCGGCTTTACTTTTAGGCTCAGATGCTTCTGCTTTCATGACCGGTCAAATTATCGCTGTCGATGGCGGCGTAACGGCGATCTAAAGATGAAAGATACCGCACCTGTCCGCCGTGGCGAAATGCTTGACCTAACTGCTTTGCAAACCTATTTAATCGGTAAGGTGGAAGGAGCCAATAATGATCTTAGGCTCGAGCAGTACCGAAGCGGTCATTCCAACCTCACTTACTTACTTTATGCAGGCAAGCTCGAATACGTTTTGCGGCGCGCGCCCCTTGGCCCTGTTGCCCCTAAAGCGCATGATATGGCCCGTGAGTATCATATTTTAGATAAACTTTCACTATTGTACCAACCTGCTCCAAAGGTTTATCATCTCTGCAAAGATTTGAACGTTATTGGAGCGATTTTTTATTTAATGGAGCGGCGAAAAGGTCTTATCCTACGTGATCATGTACCAGCTAGCCTAGCCAAACAGGAAAACTATGCAAAGCGCATTAGTCGCACACTTGTAACGGGTTTAGCTGAGCTTCATGCGATAGATATTGAGGCGACAGGTTTAGGTAAAATAGGTAAACCAGAAGGCTTTCTCGAGCGCCAGGTTGAAGGTTGGTCAGGTCGTTGGGAAAGGGCAAAAACCTCCGAAGTGCCTGATTTAGAGCGGGTGATTGCCTTTCTTCGGGCTGAGCGACCTGATCCGCAAACAGCGACTTTAGTTCACAATGACTACAAACTGGAAAATATTATGCTGGCAACAGATGACCCAGAAAAGCTCGAGGCTGTTCTCGACTGGGAAATGACGACAGTAGGCGACCCTCTGGTTGACGTAGGCTTATCGCTTGTTTACTGGCAACAACTTGGTGCCCTACAAGGTGTAAAAACGGAATTGGGTTCTCCTGGGGAAAAATTGGGCTGGTTCAGTCGTGAACAATTTTTAGAGCACTACGCGAATTCAACTGGGAGGGGTTTAGCCAAAATCAGTTGGTATGAAATTCTAGGAATTTTTAAACTCGCAGTTATTTTGCAACAAATTTACGCACGCTTTGTCGCAGGACAAACGCAAGATGAACGCTTTAGAGATTTCGACAAACGCGTGGCGGAACTCGCCGCCGCAGGCGTTGCTAGATTGCCTTGAAAGTAGACCGCTCGAGCGCTTTTGAGCTTCGTATTCAAATAGCTTACCAGTCTAACTATGTCGGTTTGGAGGTTGATTTTCGTTTGTAAGTTATAGTCTTTCCAAAATTATTTGAGAATCGCAAATGCAAGTTTCGGCAAACTCTAGGCTATGGATTCCAGCATTCGCTGGAATGACGAATTAAAGCACAAGATACGTAACTCAAGTTCGGAGTTTCATATGCGTCAGGGACGCACTTTCTCAAATTCGACGTTCTGAAAGCTCTTTAATTTTGGTCGAAATAGAGAGTTTGGCTTAAAATCGACCCTTTTACGCTGAAATAAGGATTAGGGAAAATTTCTATTGTGCGTCAGGGACACTATTTCTGCATTTCGAAAACTACGAACTAAGGTTACGTACTACTTTTAACATTACCATTTAACTTTGGATTCCCTATAGTGTCCATATTTTGTTGCTTAAAGGTATCTGACATTCTTTTCACTTTGACGATTAAGCGAACCACCTACAAAAGTGAGTCAAAAACAAAGTACATCTTCTAGGCAAGTAGATTCTTTCCTTTTATCAGCCCTAATTTGGTAAGTTCTGAGGCGTTATTAGCCAGGTTTTGTAAAGACAAAGATAGTAGCGTAGTATCCTTAGATTCATAAGAAGCAACCTAGGAGAACTATATGTTTGAGCTATCCGCAAAAGCTAATGGCCTAAAAACACGTCTTGAGACGTTTATGGCAACCTATATCTACCCAAACGAAGCAGAGTTTGAACGTCAGGTAGCTACAGGTGAGCGTTGGCAACCTACTCAGTTGGTAGAAGATTTGAAGCTAAAAGCTCGAGCTGAAGGTTTATGGAATTTGTTTCTCCCAGAAAGTGAGCACGGTGCAGGGCTAAGCAACCTGGAGTACGCGCCACTATGTGAAATTATGGGCCGCGTACACTGGGCACCTGAGGTTTTTAATTGCAATGCACCTGACACGGGCAATATGGAGGTTCTGGCTCGTTACGGTACAAAAGAGCAGCAGGCAGAGTGGCTTACACCCTTATTAAACGGTGAAATTCGCTCTTGTTTTTGCATGACAGAACCTGATGTAGCATCATCTGATGCCACCAATATACGCTCGAGCATCGTCCGTGAAGACGATACTTACGTGCTAAATGGTCGCAAATGGTGGAGTTCAGGAGCAGGCGACCCACGCTGCAAGATTGCCATTTTTATGGGAAAAAGCAACCCAAGTGCAGCGACCCACCAACAACAATCAATGGTTCTTGTTCCTCTTGATACCAAAGGCGTCAAAATAGAACGGATTTTAAGCGTCTATGGTTATGATCATGCACCCTACGGTCACGCAGAAATCAATTTTGACCATGTGCGCGTTCCTGCTGAAAACATACTTCTAGGTGAAGGGCGGGGGTTTGAGATCGCGCAAGGTCGCCTTGGGCCTGGCCGAATCCACCATTGTATGCGCCTCATTGGGCAAGCAGAGCGTGCCCTGGAGGCGATGTGTCAACGTGCCCTCGCACGCGAAGCTTTTGGCAAGAAAATAGCAGAGCAAGGTACCATTAGAGCCGACATTGCTCGTTCACGAATTGAAATTGATCAGGCGCGACTCCTCGTCTTAAATGCAGCACAGCGCATGGACACTGTAGGTAACAAGGCAGCGCGAGCCGAGATTGCAATGATAAAAGTGGTAGCACCCAATCTTGCCCTAAATGTCATTGATCGGGCAGTTCAGGTGTTTGGTGCCGCTGGGATTTCAAATGACACCTTTTTAGCGGCTGCCTGGGCAAATGCTCGAACCCTTCGTTTAGCAGATGGCCCCGATGAAGTCCATTTAGAAAGCGTGGCAAAGCTCGAGCTAAGAAAGTATAGGGTCTAGCATGAGCCACGTCAAAAGTCGAGAAGTAGTGTGTAGGACGTTAAAAAGCATTATATATTTGAGGTTAAGTCAATTTAATACCTTCCATCTAAATCCTCCTCAATCCGGCTTTGATAAAGAGGGAACTTTTTCGTCCTTCCCTATATCAAAGGGAGTTAGTGGGGATTTCTTCAAAAGCAGCAAACCAAATCTGTTG
>JAHEBB010000755.1 GCA_024642575.1 Trueperaceae bacterium
CATCGCCATTAATTTTCTTACGTTTACCATCTTCTGGTCTTTGTGGTTTAGCTGCGCGTGTTACAGAAACGTTGGCTTCAGCCAAGTAGAGCTCTGCATCATGACCTTTATATTGAATGGTTCGAGCCTGAGTAAAGGTCAGTTGTTTAGCTAAGTTATCTACACGGATAGATTTGCCTTGATGGTCAATATGGCTACTACTTCTACAACGAACAAGCCATTGTACTCCCTTCAAGTTTCTCATTAATTGGACAGAGTCGCCCTCTCTATCAACAATGTGAACCAATGGTTTTTGAAAATCGCAGCTTTCAAGATAGTGAATGCGTTGTTCGAGTTCTTCTAAATGAGTACTGTTTCGATTTATATTTTCATTGTAGGTACTTAACACTTTAGTATCTGTTACCACGTTTAGCGCAACAGGCGAGATAGGACCACCTTCTTTGTCATCTATCAATAGGCTTGCTTGGAGCTCATAACCTAAGTCTTGTTTATTACGTACTCCATAACGGTCTTCTTTGCTATGATGCTTTTTAAAGCTCAAACCACTCCAGTCATGCACTACTAATCCATATTCCTTAAATGCTTTACTGCTTTCTATTGCATGCTCAAGCATGGGGGCTGCTAATGCGAACAAGGTGCACCTATCATTGTTAAAAAAACGCCACGCAGCTTGGGTTTGACTGAACGCTTTATTGCTTTTTAAGCTACTTTTTACACCAGCACTTAATAAATCACTAGTTATCATGTGAGACCTTACAAGTTGATGATAGCGACATTTTAAACGTCTTTCTAAGTCCATTTTTACCTTTCGCCGATTCAAAAGTGAAGTGCAACAAAGTTGCTGAAGAGGTGAGGCCGGAAAATTGGTCTCAAGGTTAGTTGCTGTTACTGTATCATTTAAATTTTAATTTGCAATAGATTGACTTAAAATCAGCCATTAATTTTCTTTTGGGTCAGATTGGCTGAGATCTATCCGAGCCCCATTTATCCACAAGTCAATAGGCCAGGAGCACCTTCTCCTTGTGCGGATAGGCCTGTTGACCCTGTGGGTAAATGGGGCGACACACTGGCGCTAAGTTTCTACCCGCTCATCGCTAATGGTAGCGCTTCTTTGCTCCTTTGGTACATCGCTATTACCTCCAGGGGTGTTTTGTAGCTCAGTACCTTGCGCGGGCGATTGTTAAGCTTCTGTGCAATCAATTGCACTGTTTGGTCTGATACCGTAGTAAAATCGCTAGCCTTCGGTAAGTACTGTCTCACTAAGCCATTTGTGTGTTCATTAAGCCCTCTCTCCCAAGAGTGGTATGGCTTTGCAAAATAGCAGTTGGCTTTCAGTTCTTGGGCAATCCTTTCATGATCACTAAACTCTTTGCCATTGTCATAGGTAATTGTTAGCACTGGTAGCTTAGCCTCATTTAGCTTGTCAATTGTGGCTTGAGTGACCAAATCCGCAGTTCTGTTTTTTAACATTTTCAGTACAGTGAATTTGGAGCAACGATCTACATAGGACAATATCGCTCCCTTGTGATTGGATCCAATTATTGTATCCCCCTCCCAATCACCAATGCGCACTTTCTGCTCGACAATATTGGGGCGCTCCGTAATATCAACCCGATTTGGAATGCAGCCACGTCCCGCCTTGCCTGATGAACGCTTGTTATATTTTTTTCCATGATGGCGTAAATGTGTGTACAACTTACCCCCAGACCGCTTGTTTTTCCAGATGTGCTGATAAATGCTCTCCTGACTGATATTGGCTATACCCTCTGCATTTAATCGGCCGGAAATCTGCTCAGGGCTCCATTCCTCTAGAAGCTTTTCTTCAATGATCGAAATCAGTGCAGGTGTCATTTTTTTAGGAGCACGGCTCGCATTAGACCGACGTGACTTGGACAGGCTATCGGCTTGCTTATAACGATAACCTCTACCACCAGTATTTCGCTTAATCTCTCGGCTTATAGTCGATGCTGTGTAGCCTATAACAGCCCCAATCTTATTTAACGCCATCCCTGTTGATTTTAGCGCGTAAATTTGAGACCTTATATCCAGAGTCATGTGATGATAGCCCTTGGGCATGATAACCTCCTTGGTTTGCACCTCGAGATTATCAATCTTACCTGACTCACTCCATAGCTTGCTCTATTTTCGAGCTTATCCTAATGTTGCACTTCGAACTTGAAAGGGCCCCATGAAAACCTAGATGAGATTTACGATTTAAATCAAACTATAACTACGTTTTACCATCTAATGGCTCTAAATACCTTATTGAATAAAAAAGGTTTTCT
>JAHEBB010000756.1 GCA_024642575.1 Trueperaceae bacterium
AACTTTCTTTTCAATTCATCTCAGTAATATATTAGGGCTATTTTATGCAAGCCCCACCGCTCTCTTTAACTCCTCAAAACTCAGATAATTTTTTTCAGCTTGCCAGGCTGCAATAGCCACAGATAAAACTAAGTCATCATGTTTATTTTCTCGCCAGTCATTAGCATAAGTATCATGGCCCTTTTTGTTAAGGGTGACTTTGAAAGCTTGCATTTCTTTAACCAGGGCGTCAGCTTCTTTTAAGCTACTGGCTACCTTTATTCGCTTGGTTTGTAACAGGATCTGTAAAATGCTAACCAGATTACGCTTGGGTACCTTATAGCCTCCGTCATGAATTTCTTTGTCTCCCCCATGAATAGATACCGGGACTGGCTCAAGACCCCTATCCCTTAGCATGTCCACAACGGGGCGACCTACGCCCGTTTGATCCACCACCTGCAACTGGCTTCTAATCGCCTCTACCAGTTCTTTTAGCATGTCTACCTGGTCCGGGTAAGAAGTGCCCAGCGGTAACCTTTCCAGATGTATAACGTTGTAATGCCTTTCCTTCTTGGCTTCCTCACTGTGGCCGAATCTAAGAAAACGTTCTACGGTGGTTTCATTATCTTCTGGGTAATACACTTTAAGCACACTCAAAGCTGTGTAATCAATCGTTTGGCCAAAGTCAGCACCGATAAAAAATCTAAACATAGTCAGCACCAAACAAGGGTTTAATCTCATCACTTAAAGCGTTCATAATATCGTCATATCTAAATACTGAATCGGTAGCCTCTTTAAATTCGCACATATATTCCTGTTCAAACCACCATAGCGGCATAGACTGACGTTCACTCTCTAAAAACGCGGGGCTGATTCTGGGTATCTCGGTTGCAGGTACGCGCGTCCTTTCCCATAAGCCAGAGTCCCAGGTATCCCAGAAATGACCCCGCTTACCAAAGGGTGTTGACATTAAGATCATTCTGCCGCCAGTCGTGGCTAGCATGGGTTTAATGCTGTAATGCAGTTCGTCCTGGACTCTGGCTGCTTCATCTTCTATCAGTAAGGTTGCCGCGCTATAGCCTCTAATGGTGGCTTCAGAGCCGGGTAGAGATACCACACGGCCACCACCATAAACAGACAGGCTTAGTTTGTTATCTTCGATTAGATCAGGCTTAAAGGGTAAAGCGTTTTTAAAGTCAATCACTTTTCTGAATAACTCAGAGCTTTGTCTTAAGCTAGGTGATACCAGTAAGGTAAGGCTGCCAGGCACGTACAGCGCTTCGTAAAGACTGAGTAGGCCAGCGGTGGTACTTTTCCCCCCTTGCCGGGTGCAATTAAACAAATCCCGTTTAGAATCACTGTTTAAAACATTTGCTTGCCAGTCATCCAGCTCGAGCCCTAGCAGCTCGGCAAACTCAGCTTTAGTGGGAATGACTTTAGTTTGCGAGTGTTTGAACTTGGCTAGCTCTTGTTTGAGGTGTGCCAGATCGCTTTTTAAACTCATTGAGTTCTTTCCTTAAGTCATCTAATTCAGCTTGTAGGCTAGAAGTCTCGGTTAGCTTGGCATACACCCCAGAAGCAGTACTAATGGCTGAGACGGCTTTGAGTTTGGTATCTTTATCCTTATCGTCTAAGAGGTCTGAAGCTTCTTGAATCGCCCACCATAGCCTTAGTCTTACGGTTCTAATGCTCCCAGGTTTGGTACCTCTTTTAGACCTAGTTTTTTTGTCTGTGGCGGTACTCATGGGTTTATCCCCCCCCTGTTAAATTTTCCAGGACGACCTTAAGACGGAATTGTGCCTGCCTTAAGGTGTGTGCCTTAGTCTTTTTAGCCAAAGCTTTTTGACCGGCTTCAGTAAGGTAGTTAGGCAAGACTTTGCTATGTTCATAGTCAAACTCAGCTAACTGCCCTAAGGCATTTCTAGAGGCAAGGTAACGCTGAGGGAAGGGCGTAAACAGGATCAGGTGTTTCATGGCTGGGTCTGAGTCCTCAAGCAAGGCAATTAAGGCATTGGCTAGTTTTAGATCATCTTTAACCCCGTCTAGCATCATTTTGGCATCATGTCGGGCATTGGTCAGGCTTGCCGCGTCAAAGCTGGGTAGCGCTTCTTGATAAGACCTATCTACGGAGGTTTCAAAGCTTTGGAGGGTTTCTTCTACCGTATTGTGAATCGTGGCCAGTTGCTTGCTATAACCTTCCTGAAGGGTCTTAAGCTTTTCGGTTTTAGCAAGATCACTAAGGTGAGTATCTTTTTTAATCGCTTTAGCTTGCTCGGCCCTGGTGGTCTCAAGCAGGCTAACTTT
>JAHEBB010000237.1 GCA_024642575.1 Trueperaceae bacterium
GGCTAAAGCCACGGGTCTTAAAGAAGGCATCGCCGTTGCCGTTGCCAATGTCGATGCCCACGTAACAGCACCTGCTGTAAAAGCCGTCGAGGCTGGCACCATGGTTATGATTATGGGAACATCAACCTGCCACATCATGTCAGGCGAAAGCATTCATAACGTAGAAGGTATGTGTGGTGTCGTTGATGGCGGCGTCATTCCTGGGCTTTATGGCTATGAGGCAGGGCAAAGTGGCGTCGGGGATATTTTTGCCTGGTTTGTTGATCACGCTGTTCCTCAGGAATACTATGAGGCTGCCAAAGAAGCGGGGCTTAATATTCATGATTACCTCGAGCGTGAAGCCAGTACGCAAAAAGTCGGCGAACACGGCCTTTTAGCGCTCGACTGGTGGAACGGCAACCGCTCAACCTTGGTCGATGTCGAGCTTTCAGGCATGTTGGTGGGCATGACACTGGCAACCAGAGCCCCCGATATTTACCGCGCGCTAATTGAAAGTACCGCTTATGGCACACGGGAAATCATCGAAGCGTTTGAAAACAAAGGGGTTGAAGTTAAAGAGCTGGTTGCCGCAGGGGGCTTGCCTGAAAAAAATGCCCTTTTAAGACAAATTTATGCTGATGTCACAGGTCGCCCCCTCAAGCTCGCAGGCTCAGCGCAAGCACCTGCCCTTGGTTCTGCTATGTTTGCTGCTGTAGCAGCAGGAGTCTACCCAGATATTAGGGCAGCGGCTGAAAAAATGGGGAAATTAAAAGATGAAGTCGTAACCCCTATCGCCAAGAACAAAGCTGTATATGATCAGCTTTTTGCCGAATACAAACGGCTTTATAGCTACTTTGGACGCGGTGAAAACAATGTCATGAAAACCTTAAAGCGCTTACGCAGAGAGGTTAAAGGCATAGAGGTATGAGTTTAGATGCTTTAAGAAAACAGGTCTCTGATCTGCACGCCTATTTACCTAGCAATAATCTGGTGGCCTGGACCAGTGGCAATATTAGCGGAAGACTGCCTGGCTCGAGCGCCATGATCATAAAACCTTCTGGTGTTTTGTTTGAAGATTTAAGCCCTGAAAAAATGTGCGAAGTTGATATTGAAACGCTTCAGAATAAAGGTAACTATAAATTTTCTTCAGATACTGCCACACATGCTTACATCTATAAGCATTTGTCTGAGGTTGGCGGCATTGTCCACACCCACAGCACCTACGCCACAGCCTGGGCCGCAGTCGGTAAGGAAATTCCCTGTTTTTTAACCGCTATGGCTGACGAGTTTGGTGGCCCCATTCCCTTAGGCGGCTTTGCGCTTATTGGCGGCGAAGAAATTGGCAAAGAAGTTGTGCGTGTCTTAAAAGGCCATAACTCCCCAGCTATCATCATGCAAAACCACGGAGTTTTCACTATTGGCAAAACGCCAAAAGACGCGGTTAAAGCTGCCATCATGTGTGAAGATGTCGCGCGGACAAGCTTTTTGGCGTATCAACTTGGAACACCTTTAGCTATAAGTGCCGAAGATATTGCAAAACTGCATCACCGCTATACCCATGTGTACGGACAGTGAAAAGCAAAAAGTTAATGTTACTAGGTACTCAGAACTAGGTCCTAGGTACTCATCTCAAGGAGACTTATGAACAATCTTGCAAGCCCAGAAATCTGGTTTATTTGTGGTTCTCAGCATCTTTACGGCCCCGGCCCTTTGCAGGAAGTTGAGAACAATGCCAAAGAAGTCGCGAAAGGTCTTGATAACTCGAGCGCTATCCCCTTAAAGGTACGTTTTAAAGCCCTCTTAACTCGGCCTGATGAAATTTATGCGCTGGTTCAAGAAGCCAATCACGATCAAAACTGTGCTGGCCTTATTTTGTGGATGCACACCTTCTCCCCTGCCAAAATGTGGATTCGCGGCTTAGCCAGTCTGACCAAACCTTTTTGCCATTTGCACACGCAGTACAACCGCGACCTACCCTGGAATGACATTGACATGGATTTCATGAATCTCAATCAGGCCGCCCACGGTGACCGCGAAGCCGGCTTTTTACATAGCCGCCTAAGACTTAACCGTAAGGTAGTTGTGGGTCATTACTCTGACCCCGAAGTGCAAGAGCGCTTGGGGGTTTGGGCTAGAACCATTCATGCCTGGCATGACTTACAAGGTGCAAAATTTGTGCGCTTTGGCGACAATATGCGCTATGTTGCCGTAACCGAAGGGGACAAAGTTGCCTCTGAACTGCGCTTTGGTTTTGAAGTTAATACGCATGGGGTGGGCGATCTGGTTGCCCATGTCAATGCTGCCAGTGATAGTGATGTAAATGCTCTACTCGATGAATACGAAACCTCTTATGTGGTTGCCAAAGAAATGCTTAAGGGTGGCGCACGGCGTGATGACTTGGTGTATGGGGCTAAGCTCGAGCTGGGCATGCGTTCCTTTTTAAAAGAAGGTGGCTACAAAGGCTTTACCGATACCTTCGAAGATTTGCATGGCCTTAGGCAGCTTCCAGGTCTAGCCAGTCAACGCCTGATGGCGGATGGTTACGGTTTTGGTGGCGAAGGCGACTGGAAAACTTCAGCCCTCCTCCGTGCTATTAAAGTTATGGCGCATGGCTTGGACGGCGGCACTTCTTTTATGGAAGACTACACCTACCACCTTGACCCTATGGGGCATCAGGTTTTAGGGGCGCATATGCTGGAAATCTGCCCAAGCATTGCCAAGGGCAAACCCTCTCTGGAAATTCACCCCTTAGGTATCGGCGGCAAAGAAGACCCCGTAAGGCTTGTTTTTGATGCACCCGCTGGGGATGCCATTAACGTCTCTCTGGTCGATATGGGCAACCGCTTTAGACTTATTGTGAACGAAGTCAAAGCAGTGGATGTACCCTCTTTGCCAAAACTACCTGTCGCCAGGGCGGTCTGGGAATGTAAACCCGACTTTAAAACTGCGATAGCTGCCTGGATATATGCAGGTGGTGCTCATCACACCGTTTATAGCTATCCTGTTACTACCGAATTTATCGAAGATTTTGCGACGATTGCTGGTGTAGAACTGGTCGTTATTGATAGTGACACCAAACTGCGCGAGTTTAAAAATGAGTTAAGGCAAAATGATCTTTACTACGCGCTGGCACAAGGATTAAGAGTTTAGCTTAAACTTAGTGTTTTAACACACAAGGATAGGTCATCGAATTTGGGGCCTATCCTTGTATGTTAATGGGAGGGTATTGCATTTTCAACCTTTATTGGAGTGGTAAATCCAAAGTTTATAAAAAAATCGGATGGCTGGTTCTGAATGCGTTTTCGTATGTCATCCCTGCACATAAGGGAATTCATAGCCAAGCTGGTGCAGAAAACGCTCTTTATCCCAATAATACCAAACTTAAAAGTAGGTGTAACCCTACTTAGCTTGTCCGAGCGTACGATCAAAGATCGGAATTGATGATGGTGTATTATCATCAATTCAGCTTGATACAACATTTGGAAAAACTGTAGTTCTAAAATATTGCCATCAGGCAACCATCTTCCCTATTTTCACCTATGCGATATATTGGTTTGGAAATAAAAATTCATTTTTACGAACTTTAGTCTTCATCGGAGGAAACAGTGGCGAAGGTAATTGGGTTAAACAGTGGCTCATCATTTGATGGTATTGATGTAGTACTGGTCGAGATAAACAATGGACCAGATGGTTATCCAGCCAGACCTAAATTTATAAAGGGTAAGAGCTATGATTGGCCCAAAGCCGTAGGCGATATAGTACTTAAAGCCTTTGAAAACAAGATTAGCCTTTTTGAATTCAATCGTCTCAACTATCTGGCTGGTGCTGTCTATGCAGAATCAGCCAGGGCTTTTATGCAAGAGACCGGCTTAAAACCAGGAGATGTTGAAGTCATAGGTTATGACGGTCAAACTGTCTACCAGGAACCACCCGTGCACGACCGACTACCCGAGTATGCCGATGGTAAAGACCTTGTATCCCGCTGGTTAGGGGGCCCTTATGCGTGCGGCTTGCAAATTGGTGAGCCCTCTATAGTTGCAGCGGCCTGTGATACTCCTGTAGTCACCCATTTTCGCCCTATGGATCATGCTTTAGGGGGTACAGGTGCTCCGCTCATGCAATACCTTGACTATGTTGCTTTTCGGGACATTGGCCCTATCCTCACGCTGAATATTGGCGGTATAGCTAATTGCCAACTGGCCCACCCTGACCGCAGTAAAATGATGGCGTTTGATACAGGTCCAGGCAATGTCATGATTGACCATGTTATGCGCGTGAGATATAACCAGGCTTACGACACTAACGGCGAGCGGGCGCGTTCTGGTAAAGTTGACGAAAAGCTCATGGCAAAACTCAAAGATCATGACTTCTTCAAACGTCCGGTTCCTCGTAGCGCCTGGCGACTTGATTTTGGTTCTTCATATGCTGATGCTTTTATGGAAGAATTTGATCACCTCTCGAGCGAAGACATGCTCGCAACCGTTACCGAATTTGCTGCCTACGCCATAACCCGCTCAATTACGGATAATGTCAAAACCTTAAATGAAATCAGTACTATTATGGCTTCTGGTGGGGGCACGCGTAATGCCTACCTCATGGATCGCTTGGCTGCCTATATGCCCACAGGCCTCAGACTTACCGTATCAGATGAATTTGGCATACCTGCAGCTTTTAAAGAGGCAATTAAGTTTGCGGTGCTGGCTCATGCTACTGTCAATCAGCTTGCTAACAATATCCCTGCAGCGTCTGGCGCATCTGGCTTTGCCATTCTGGGAAAACTTGTTCAACCTCCCTGTCTTGCCAAGGTATGAGCGAGAATTAGTTTGTTTTCATAACCTGATAAATCCAAATGGGTTGAGTCGAATCGACTCAGCCTTTATAAATTTAAAAGAAGGCTCGAGCCTAAGCAATCTTAACGGACATGCTTTGGGCCAGATCTTGAAAAGCACTGAGCCTTCATTAAGGAATTTTTTAAGTCTGAATTGACAAGTTTTCTGAAATCGATTACAATTCTTTCACAAACGCAATCTTAGCAATCTGCATTAGCTTCAAGAAGCTTAATGAAAGGGTTGAATGGCCAGTCATATCAAAGATGTTGCACGCCTTGCTGGCGTGTCTAGTGCCACGGTTTCACGCGTGCTTTCGAATAAGCCTCATGTACGCGATGAAGTTAAAAATCGGGTGCTGGCAGCTATTGATGAACTTGGCTATGAACCTAACCGAGTTGCGCGGAGTCTACGGGTGCAGCGTTCATCTATTATTGGTCTGATTATTTCAGATATTCAAAATTCTTTTTTCAATACCGTCGTTAGAGCCATTGAAGATAGTTTTTACGAGCATGGCTACGCTGTCTTTTTATGCAACAGCGACGAAGACCCCGAAAAAGAAAGGATGTACCTGAATTTGCTCAAAGCTGAGCGAGTCGCAGGTGTCATTCTTACCCCTACCAGTAAAGCTGCTGAAACCCTTAAAGGTTTAGCGCAAGTCGATATTCCTGTAGTGGTAATTGATCGACTCGTGGCTGAGCTCGAGCTAGACACCGTAACCACCAATAACCAGGAATCTGCCTATCAACTCGTTAAACACCTTGTTAAACAAGGGCATAAGCGCATTGCAACCGTTTTACCTGATTTAAGTATTGCTACTGGGCTCGAGCGCTTCGAAGGTTACAAACAAGCCCTTAAAGAAGCAGAGATTCCTTTAGATCACGACTTGATAAAAACGGGAAAACCTTTTACATCGGATGGCTATTCATTAACCAAAGAGCTTTTAAAAGAAAATCCCAGCGCTCTTTTTAGCGCCACCAAGTTAATGACCCTTGGTGTTTTAAGAGCCATTCAAGAACAAGGCTTAAGTATTCCTGAAGATATCACTCTGGCTGTCTTCGATAAATTGGACTGGATGCCCTATCAACCGCAAATGTCGTTTGCCGAACAACCTAGCTATGATCTTGGCAAGCAGGCGGCCCATTTGCTACTCGAGCGTTTTAAGATGCCCGAACGTCCTGCGCAAAAGCAAATTTTAAAAACAACACTTCATTTTGATGTAAAGGAGGCCGAAATGGTACTGACTGCTCAAGGTCCCTGAGTAGAGAAAGGAGCATGTGCTTAAAGTAATTTTTTAGGTTTACCCCTTATTTATATATCAAAAACACATTTTCAATGGAGGAAATACATGAAGAAAATTATCACACTGCTTGCAGCCCTCATTATGAGTGCAGCCTTTGCACAATATGAAGGTGTTGAAGTTAATATCATCACCTTTACTGGCCCCCAAATTGCAGAGCCCTTGCAGCGTCACGGCGCAGAGTTCGCTGCTGCTACTGGCGCTAAGGTCAATGTTATTACGGTTCCATTCAGTGACCTTTATCAGCAAATCCTAACCGACGCTGCCACAGGCACCAACAGCTATGACGGCTATCTTTTTGCCCCACAGTGGATGGTTGACTACATCGTTCCGGGTTATCTCGAAGACCTAACCCCTCGTATTAAAGCTGATAGTGCTTTAGACTGGAATGACGTCGGCGCATTCTTCCGTGATTTTAGTGCTACCTATGGCGGCAATGTTTACACTATTCCTTTAGACGGCGACTTCCAAATGGTGTATTACCGCACAGACGTTCTTGCTGACCTTGGCATGGAACCACCTACCACCTGGGATGACTACTTGGCCATCGCAGCAGCCGCTAACGGCAAAGACATGAACGGTGACGGTGAAGCTGATTATGGTAGCTGCATTGGTAAAGCTCGTAATAACCAAGGTTACTGGTTTATTACCTCTATTGCTTCAGCCTGGTTACAAAGCCAAGGTACCAGTCAAGGTGCTTTCTTTGATACCGAAACGCTCGAGCCTCTGGTTAACAATGCCGGTTTTCAAAAAGCACTCGAGTTCTATGTTGCTTCAACCCAGTATGGTCCAGCCGATGAGCTTAACTTAGGCGTTGGTGACACCCGTGGTCTTTGGACTGCTGGTCGCTGCGCTTTAACCCTTGACTGGGGCGACATTGGTACCTTAGCGATTGCTGAAGGAAGTAAAGTAAACGGTAAAACAGGCGCTGTTGTTCTTCCTGGATCTAAAGAAGTCTGGAACCGCGCTACAGGTGCACTTGAAGCATGTAACGCCGAACTTTGCCCCTACGCTGTCGATGGCATTAACCATGCTCCTTTTGCAGCTTTCGGTGGTTGGTCAGGTGCTGTGAATGCTGCCACCAGTGACGCGAAAAAAGATGCCGTTTACGCCCTCTTTAGTTATATGAACCAACCTGCTCAGTCAAATGCAGACGTTACCGTTGGCGCAACCGGTATGAACCCTTACCGAACCAGCCAATTTGAAAATATGCAAAACTGGCTTGATGCTGGTATGAGTCAAGAAGCTGCTGACAGCTACTTAGGTGCTATCAAAGACAGCTTAAATAGCCCTAACATGGTACTTGATTTACGTATCCCACAAAACCAGCGCTATCAGCAAATCGTCCTTGACACCACACTTGCTCAACTTTTGGCTGGTGAAATTGATACAGCTGAAGCCATGCAGCAAATTTATGATGGCTGGCAAGAGATTACCGATGAACTTGGTCGCGATGATCAATTAGCTGCTTATAGAGGTACGCTAGGCGTACAGCGCTAAGCTTATTAGGGGAGGTTTAAAACCTCCCCTAATATTTTATTATTATGAATCAACCTGTAGCAAAACCAAAGAAATTGCCTGTGTCCAGTAACAACCCTGTTGCTGACTGGTTTAACCGCAATGCAGGTCTTATTTTTATCTTACCAAGCATCATTATTGTTTTAGCATTGTCCATTTTTCCCTTACTGATCTCAGCC
The DNA here is from genome assembly GCA_024642575.1 of Trueperaceae bacterium. Taxonomy (GTDB): domain Bacteria; phylum Deinococcota; class Deinococci; order Deinococcales; family Trueperaceae; genus JAHEBB01. Next base: position 7,803 of record JAHEBB010000237.1, read on the forward strand.
TATCTATCTTTATCCAGACTTAAATTTGTCAAAGGGGGCTTTGACATTCAGTTTGTTGGTTTTAGCAATTACCGAAAACTTCTTTTGGGTAGCGAAAAGAAGCACTTTAGAGGTGCTTTGGGTGACTTGAGCATGTGGCAGTGGCTATTGGTTGCGGTCGTAACCCTTGTCCTTATCTATGCTTTAAGTCGCTATATCAGAAGTAAAGAGTTTAAAATCGGTGGGCTTATTTATCGTGTGATTGTTTACACCATTTTGAGCTGGGGTAGTTTTTACCTTATGCAAAACCTAAGCTCGAGCGGTCGCCCTGGCACTATAGTGGTAACCCTCACATATGTTTTCCTTGGTTTGTTCTTTCAGTATTTTATTGGCCTTGCTCTGGCTCTGCTTACAACTCAAAAATTACCCGGTAGACGCTTCTTTAGAACCATTTTTTTACTACCGATGATGATTACGCCCGTTGGCGTTGGTTATACCTTTCGCATGCTTACAGACACAGGTAAAG
>JAHEBB010000757.1 GCA_024642575.1 Trueperaceae bacterium
AATGTCCTTATGCCAAAACCTCGAGCGTCTGCTTGAGTGAGGCCTTAACGGCTTCAGCTATAAGCGTTTCAAAAGGAAGCCTGTCTCCTGAATTCGCTGCCTCGAGCGTGTCATAGTAGTTACCTCGTTGTTCCACTGGTAGTAGCGCAGGTACATACCCTGCCCTCAAAAGCAGCAGGTTCATTAGCAGGCGAGCTGTCCTTCCATTGCCATCGACAAATGGGTGGATGGCTACCAGCTCATAGTGTGCTTTGGCAGCTTTAAGAACAGGATGACCCCCAAAGCTATTCACCCCTTCAACAAATTCGGTCATAAGCTCTGGAACCTTTAGGGGATTTGGAAAAATACGCATAGAACCTGCCACTCTTACTCGAACAGAACGGTAGCGTCCTGCGTCTTCTAATTGAATGCCAGTAAGAATAATTCGGTGCAAATCTAGTATTTCAGCTTCTTTTAAGGGGCTATCTTGCTCAGCCAAACGTGTCATAAGCCGCATAGCTTCACGGTGATTCACGGCTTCTAAATGTTCCCTTAAGGGTTTACCAGAAATGGTAATTCCATCAAGCAAAACCGCCTTTGTTTCACCCAGAGTTAAGGTGTTTCCTTCTATCGCATTTGAGTGATAGGTGTGGGTAATTTCCCAGTCTTCGCGCAAATCTTTTTGTAACTGAGGCGCTAAAGGTAAATAGCTTTCTAGTTGAGCCTTTAAGCTATAAATTTCGGTAAGTAAAGCATTAAGTGCCATATTAAGTTATATCCTTAAAACACCTTGCCTACAGCTACAGCAGCAAAGCACTAACTTAGCATTTTCTGTGCCGCAATAAGCACCTGAGCCTTTTGCCCCTCCCCGATTTCCTGAAAAAGCACTTCGTAGTCTACAAAGGCTTCTAGCGTTTGTAGCTGCTGGGGCAACTGAATTGAGTCAAGCAAATAACTGTTTCTGGTAATTTCATAAGAGGCACCCTGCCAGTTAAGTTTTTCAATCTGATTTAAGACAAAGTCACTCAGTTCGACCCGCATCAGGTCATGTATATGTTCTTGCTCATCTTGACCTAAACTTTGCCAGTATGTACTTATAAATTCCTTTCTGGCTGAGCTGTAGGCCTGCACTAAGGTATCTGCCAGCGTCTTTAAATCAGGGCCGTCTTGCACGCCCAGGGCAACCTTATCCACCACACCCTTTTTGAGCATGCTAGAAATTAAGCCACCCAGGTTATATATGGGCTTTGCGCTTTGAGCCGCCTTTTTCTCCGCCCGCCTGGCAAGTTTCAAGGTCTCCTCTACCCTTTCATAGCCGTATTTCTCTATGGCCTCTAAAGGGTTTTGTACATAACCCGCCTCTTTTAAATCTTGAGCTAGCTTCAGGTCTTTTGGGTTTTTTAAAAAGCCTTCTTCTTTTGGCAGATCTTCAAAGAGGCTTAGACTAAATAAAACATGACTAAACGATCTCCCCCCTTGCTTTTGTCCAAGATATTTACTAATTCTTAAAGCGCCAAAGGTATCAAAATCTTCTTTTGCCTTAAGTAAGACTTTTTTAAAGTCGCGCCAGTCTTTATACCTTTCATTTTTACCATCAGGGTCTTTTAAGCCGAGTTGGACTTTAAGGTCAGAAATCTTATAGCTAAGTACCGTTTTTTCACCACCATGGGAATCATGCCAGAGAATTTCATAAAGCCGCTGAGAATTAAAACTGGGTATAGGCAAGAGCTCTTTTAGTGGGATTTCATTGTAGCGGTTTTGCAGTTGCAGCAATAAGGGTTTTAGTTCCTCATTAAATTTTAGTCTAATAAAGGCTTTTCTGCCCCGTTTTTTGTCAGCCGTTACGTATTCAGAAAGGGTAGTCCATTGAAACTTTTTATAGTTGCCCAGTTCATCTTGTATATGAACAATGCGTTCTAAAAGTCCATCTGCGGCTTTTTGCGCTTCCTGATAGGTGTTTCCCCCAAACCAGGGAGCTAATTCATGTATGGGAATCTCAAGAGTTAGCAGTTCGGTATCGGTTCGTCTGATTTGACTCATGGCAATTAAAACCAAACGCTTTTCATTTAAGTCCATTTGCTGGGCACTCTTGGCCAGCGCATTAGCCTGTCTGACGTTAATACTCTCCTGTAAATCCACGGCTGTATCATACCTTTATGGGGGAAAGCACTTCAACTCTTTTTCCACGTATAACCGTGACTTTCTTTAAAGGTATGTTTTCTTCCCCCCATTGGTATATTTCCTTCCCCCTTTTAGTATGTTTCTTTCCCCCCATTGGTATATTTCCTTCCCCCTTTTAG
>JAHEBB010000758.1 GCA_024642575.1 Trueperaceae bacterium
TTAGACCTTAGTTGCAAACCAGAAGCCAGGCAATCCAGGTTAATGGGGCAGGTCATACTTAGTTCGGGCAGGGATCTTGGCGAACACGCCAGGGTTAGTCTTTACCAGGGTCGGCAGCTTATTGCTGAAACGGAGTTAGACAGTTATGGTTATTTTGATTTTGCCATTGAGAAACAGGGTAACTACGAGCTAAAGGTAGCCCTGGAAGCGAAGACCTTATCGGTTTCTTCTTTAAGGGTTAACTAAGGCTTTGAGCAATTGCTTAAGTCAACACCCTAGACACTTACACCGTCTCACCACCTGTTCTTGAATTACCCTAAAATCACTAAGCTTTGACTTAGTGATTTTTCTATGCCTTCGCTGATTTAGCAAGCAACGATCAAGGTCAAAGAAGCGAAGAGGTTGTTGGCCCATTCCCTCGAAACGGACTATTTGGAAATCCAGTGACTGTTATCCGAAACCTTCTAAATGGCTAAAAATCTCTATCAAGCCATTACTCATCGGATATTACGTCTCAAAAAGTCTAGATTTTGATCTCTAAAAATCGAAATCGTAAAGTAAGAGCTAGAGAAGATTTTATAATTACCTAGCTTTTTGATCTATTATTCCCCAAATCGTCCCTCGATATCCTGATGCCCTTCAAGCACCGCCTCAATCAGAACATCTCGCTCTTCAAGAATCCGATAAAGCACCGCATAGCCTTTATAAACAAATAGTCGAATACCAGGTTCCCAATCATCTCTAGCCCTTCCCATTTCAGGAAATAGCTCGAGCTGACTAATCGCCTCATCTAAACGCTGCATAAAGCGCGTAGCATTCTCAGGGCTTTGATTGGTTACGGCAATGTAGTAATAGATTTCATCTAGGTGACTTAAGGCAGGGTCAGAATAAAGAATCGCCATAAGGCTTACTGATTGTTTTTAAGACGTTCTTTATGACGCTCAGCCATAAGATCAGCCAACGTACCCTTAGGCACTTCTACAACTCTACCCTCTGCCACTGCTTTTTTAGAAGCTGCCAAAGCTGTTTTTACCCGTGCCACAAAGGCTTCTGTTTCAGGAAGTTCTTCCTCAACTACAGCCTTGCCTAAGGCATATTGGATCACATGATCTGCTGAGCTGAATTGACCACTAGCAAGAGCACGTTCTAAAAGAGCTTGGGTTTCTTGGCTAAGTTCGAGTGTCATAGCTAAAGCATAGGGCTTTTCATAGGGTGAAGCAAGTTTCGTTGTGACGCTCAATTTGAGACAGTTGATTTGAATGGCGATAAGGGGAATCATGCCATTAAACAGGCTGATGATATTGAGGAACCAACTGGTGATGTCCTCAGCAACGATGACGTCTGTGTGTTCATATTAAGGATAGCGTTTACGCTCAATATCCCAGTATTCAATGGTTCGGATAACATGGCTTTCACCCCCTAAGGAGTGGCCTGATCTGGCTTTAGTATTCCTCAGCCAACCTGAGTGCATATTTACGGCAAAACAGAGCAGCGAATTAAAAGTAAACGAGTCAAGTCCTGTATAAGTTTGTTAGTGTTTATAGTTGGCTTAGTCCACTGTAAATTAGCAGTGGTATCAATTTGATTGCGTCTAAAACCCTTCTGCCATCATCTCTAGTTCTTCTTTGTTTACAATAATGATATTACGATAACCTGAGTCAATAAGGCCCTCAAAGCGAAGTTCAGAAACAATCTTTGAAACACTTTCACGGGTACTGGCAGTACCTTCAGCCAAAAGCTCATGGGTGGCCGATACCATAATCTGACCCTTTTCATTGATATTGGCAAGAGGTGTTTTGGAAAGCTGTATAAGGTAACGAGCCACACGTTCTCGAAGCTCCCCTGCCTGAAGGTGGTACTCATAGTCCATTAAACGCTTCATTTGGAATGATAGTGATCGTGTAATCATGAAAAGATCAGTGCCGTTGATTAGGTCGGGATTAATAGCTTCGACTTGAGCACTGGTAAGCGCTTCTGCTAAATCTGCCCTAGCTTCGCCATTCAGTGCTTCTTCTCCAAAAAAATCTCCAGGTTCAAGATGCCTAACCGTTAGGGTTCGACCCTCAGGGGTCATCTTGGTAATACGGATAAGACCCTTTTGTACACGAAAGACGGATTGAGAAAGGTCACCAGGATGAAATAAGCTTTGCTTGCGGTTGAGTCTAAAGCTTTGGCTGGGCGCGCTAAAGGTTTCAGTGTCTATACCTTTTAACATGGTAAGTCTCCTTAAATTTGCTGGGCTTGCTGAGGTCATTGTTCGAATAACCTTATACAAAGT
>JAHEBB010000759.1 GCA_024642575.1 Trueperaceae bacterium
AAAACGCTTGTATTGCTAAATCTAGTCTAGCTCTAAAGCTCTTACAAAAATCTGACCTTAATAAAGATCATGGTCTGCTTAGGTATAAGCTAAAAAAACAAGTCCCCCTGAGGGTGAGTCGAGAGGAGAGGTAAGGTAGTGAGGGGACGGAAGGTCTAAGTGGCAAACCTTTTCCTAACCTTCCCACCTTACCTCAAGACAAGTTAAGTTGAAATTGGCATTTACTCCCTTATAGGGTGATACTAGGCATCTAGAGGATGACTAAAGAACTATGAGCGACCCCTTCTTTCGCAACTTTGTTGTCTCGGTCCAATTAAGCTGAGATTGGTTTTTAAAAACAAATATCCTTCTAAAAACTGACAAAGTCGGAGGAATCTTTGCCGGGAGCTCAATTCCACTAACTCATTTTTTATAGATTTTTTTGCTAAGTTGTCAGAATCTATTTAAGAAGGGATGAGCTAATCTAAAAGAGAGTTCATTGATAATCATCCCTGGCCTTTTGATGCAGGGATCTTTTTTCCCCTGTGCGCTTGAATGACATAAAAGTTGGAGAAAAATAAAGAAAAAAGCAGGGAAAGAAAACCATCTTTAGCGCTTAAGTAAGCTTTATGTGATAGGGAAAACTATACACTCAAGCTATGGTTGGCAGTGCTTTAAAGGTTAGAAAATTAAACCATCAAGCAGGTATTGCTATGGTGGTGGTGCTGCTGATCACTATGGTTATTTTGCTAAGCATAACCACAAGTATTTCTATATCCTCAATAAAAGTGAAGCGGTCCATTGGTGATGAGGCCGCCGCCTATGATGCTCTGCTAAGTGCTGAAAGCGCCCTAAACTCGCTTGAGAATCGTCTCAAAGCGATACCAAAGCAAGCAGCTTTGCGTGAAACATTGAGCCTAGAAACACTCAATAGCTGGCTAAAAGCGCAGGGGCTAGATCAGCTGCAACTTGATGACACGAGAAGGGCAAGCTTAAGCATTTTGCAGTATGATGCAGCGACCTCACTTATCACCGTGGAAGCCATTGGCTATAGCCATAATGCCCAAAAACGCATTCTAAAAGATATGTATCTAAGTCGCGCAGCCTATGATCCAAGACTAGGTGCAGCATTGACCTCTTGGGTTAAGGTGAAAATTACGGGTAATGTTGACATCACTGGGTTTGATGGTCAAGGCTCAGATGGCCTGCTAAACCTTAGTGTCGTTGACAAAGCGTTCACACTAAAGGCCTCATCAGATAAAGCCATTGAAGTGATGGTCGCCGATGCACAACTGATTTCTCCCGGCGATTACCTAAAGATAAATAACCTCAGTTATAAAGTGCTGGCAAAAGAGGCGAATGAACTTCGCATCAGTCCGCTTGAAACACCGACTGCAGATCAGCTTATCTATAAAAACGACCCAGTATATCTCATTCCTTTTGCCTTGAGACTGCCTGTGCCAGATAAAGCGGGAAAAAGCCAACAGCTTATCGTGTCAGATACGTCTGCTTTCTTGGTAGGGGATAAGGTGTATCTAGACACCTATAAAGCCACTGTTCAGGCGATTGATTATGCAATCAATGTGCTTACCGTTAGCTGGGAAGGCCTGGTCCCAAGCCAAGACAAGCTCATAAAAGAAGGAACAGCCGTAAGACGGGATGTTTTAGGGGTAAGTACCGCAAATCAGCTCAATCAAACGAATAATACCCAGATTAATTATGGCTCAAGCGAACTTGATCATACCAGGGTGCCAAATCCTAAGGGTCAAAAGAACCTGCTATTTGAACAGACCTTTGGACTCACGCTTGAGGAGTTTAGCCGTCTACCCGAGCTAAAGACGGTCTATACCACCCCTACGGTGATTTCCGGCATTATCTATCTTAAAAACGATTGGCAAAACGGTACAAAGCTTTGTGGCGAAGGCATCCTGGTCATCGAAGGCTCGGCCAAAATTAATGGCACCTGTGACACGGGTTTTCGGGGCCTCCTATATGTCAAGGGCGAGTTTGATAGTGCTGGTAAAGCGACCTTTGTCGGAGCTGTGGTAGTCGAGGGGATTGGCAGCTCAGAGAAATCAGAAACCCATATCACTGGCACCAGTGATAAAAATTCTGGTGCCAAAATCCTTTATGACCCAGCGGTGCTGGCTCAAGTTATGAACCAGGCAAACCCCTGGCTATTCAGTAGTGTACATGGTAGCTGGAGACAAAAGTGAACCGCCGAGCGTTTTCCCTTATCGAACTTGTCATTGTTTTGGCTGTTCTCGGCATCATCATGGCTGTGGCTACCCCAACGTTG
>JAHEBB010000760.1 GCA_024642575.1 Trueperaceae bacterium
TGCTAAACCGTGCATGCCAGTTTGCTAGCACACGGCTTGTCAAATCATTAGCTCTTGTCATGAGTACCTCTATGGAGTGAATCATGGCAATGTCCCGTTACTAAGGCAAGGTTCTGATAGTTGTTGTTAGTGTTGTTGCCGTCAATATGGTGAACTTCCATGATGTCATTTGAAGAAAAGTAAAGTCCACAGTAATAACATTTTCCCTGTTGCCTCTTGAGCAGCTTAGCCTTACGCATAGGCAGTTCAAAAGAACGCCCTAACCTTCTAGCCCAATAAAGTACATCTCCATCAAAAGGACTTCTATCACCCTTAACCTTGACGTGGCGTTTAATGCTTACGTCACAATGAAAATATAAATACTGCTCATCAGACCTTAAGCGCCACTGAGGTAAGGCAAAGTAATGAGGTATAGCCCTCTTTAATGCCAGCTTTGAACGCCGTTTAACCCAAGCAATAAGCTTATACACAAGTAGTCCATCTAGGTGACTAAAAACGCGACCTGATACAGCTGGACAAAAGTAATTAGCCCAGCCCCTAATCTTCGGATTGAGCTTCTTAATAAGATCATCTGTAGGCGCATTGGCATAAAGCTTGATAGTCTTCTTGAGTTCTTGAAGATGTTTGGCTTGGGATGCTTTGCTAGGTTTAATCAGGGTCTTAAAGTTCCTTTGGCTACCTTGCATAAGCCGACCCGTTCGATGTTTACCTACCTTGTATTGTCTGACATGAAAACCCAAGAAATCAAAGCCAAGCTTGCCTTCAAAAGGATTTAGTGTATGCGTAATGCAAGTCTTGCTGGCTTTAAGCTTTAAACCTATAGCAGCTAAGAAATCCTCGAGTTTATGCTTGACTTCTTTGATGACGTTTAGGTCTTCGTGTATGGCGACAAAATCATCAGCGTAACGTAGAAGCCGAGGGGCTTTGATCTTTGTGCGTTGGGTGTAACCTAAACTGGCACAAGCTTCCAAGCCATGCAAAGCTACATTAGCTAATAAAGGCGAAAGACTAGAACCTTGAGGTGTACCTGCTTCTAGATAGATGCAAGTATCCCCATCCATAATGCCTGCTTTAAGCCATTTACTTACTACCTTTTGAATAGAGGGAATGGCTTTAAGCTTAGCTAAGAGTGCTTTTCTGTCGATCTTATCGAAGCATTTCTCGATATCAGCATCTAAGACATATTTACCTTGATGCTTAATGCTCAAGTAAATAGCAGTAATAGCATCATGAGCACTGCGACCTGGTCTAAAGCCATAGCTATTAGGTTCAAACTTGGCTTCCCATTCAGGTTCGAGTACCGATTTAACTAAGGTCTGGCGTACTCTTTCAGAGATTGTGGGAATACCTAGGGCTCTTTGTTCACCGTTTGCTTTAGGTATGTAAACCCTACGAATAGGATCTGCTTTATCTTTTAGACTAAGCTTGTTTGCTAAGGCGAGTCTTTCAGAAGGTTTAAGGTTTGCTTTTCCATCAACACCAGCTGTTTTCTTACCTCGATTGTCTTGGGTTACTTGTCTAGTGGCAAGCAACTTTGCTGACTTCGAGTGTGTAAGCAAGCGTTGTAGATTGCGGACTTTCTGCCATTGTTGTTTTCTAGAGGCTTGGTAAATACGTCTTTGGAGGCGGTAGACATTCTTCTGGATTTGTTTCCAGTTGATGCTCTCCCAACTTTCAGTCTGCAATGCAGCTGCCATAAAGTCTAGTCTCCTTAAATGTCTTTACCTGCTAATGATCTGTGTCCACGTCAGCTTATCCCTCGCATTACCAAAGGCATTTGCTTCTTGGACAATCCCGTCCCAGTACAGCTTGCGGTTTGGGTACCTGCTCTTAAGAGAGCTGCATTGGGGTTACTTCGTTCCCCATAACCATTAATTGTGACGTTAGGATGATGCTTTGCACCGAGGTTTATTTGGAATGAACGTTAAGCATACTATTACTACCTAACCCTAAACCTGTGTTCTTTTGAACGCAGCCAATAAACGACGTCGGCTACTTTTCCCTTACGGCACTTCAACCACATCTTTGCTTACGCTATCCAATAGTCACCTGCTTGCCGAGGTCACTTTGTTCGTTTCAAAGCTTATCGACTTTATAGCCCGCTTTTGACCTTTGATACCCAATCTCAAACCAAGGGCTATTGCTGTCATTCTGTTCATCTAGAAGGATGGGCTTTCACCATCATGGTTATAGAGTTCTAACGGTTGGCTTTCACCTCCATTCTTTTGGCCGTCAGTCTCACCTCCTGACGTTCAGTGAGAAACGAATCGCGCAATA
>JAHEBB010000761.1 GCA_024642575.1 Trueperaceae bacterium
CAAAGGCTAAGCCTTAAACATCATTTTGATAAATCGGCTCAAAGTACATCTGCTGCTTTACTTTTGTACAATCCTTCTGTTGAAAAAAGCCTTTTGTTCTGCGGCTGGGGGGCTATGCTAAGTGAGGGAAATTCAGGGCAGGCATATACACCCTATTCTGAAATTCTTGGGCAAGCAAACACTTCATGGTTAAAACGAGGACTTAACAGCCTTTTTATTACCTTTGGCTTTTTGCTCATAATGATTTCTATCGAAAATTGTAAGAGGCTCTGGTCTATGGTTGAAAAACCTCGAGCTTTTGCTATTTTAGCACTGTCAACCTTTGGACTTGCGGTCTTAGGTATTTTTCAAAAAACGGGTTTGATTTTTGAGCCTTACCCCAGAGCTAGTGGACTAAGTTTTCACCCTAATCTTTATAGTGCGCAGCTAGTATGTTTATCATTGATACTAAGTACCTATTTCAAATCCCGCTATTTAAATGCCCTTCTTATTCCACTAAGTTTCCTCGCCCTTTGGGCGGCAGGCTCGAGAGGGGCGTTTATTGCTTATAGTATTTGCCTCATAATCTATTTTTATAAACGACTTCTGCGCTTAAATTTTTTTGCTTTTATTGCGTTACTTGTTGTTATTGTAACAGCTATATTTTTGAATTCTGAATGGCTTGGACGTATGGGTGATTTTACCGACCATAACCACAGTCGGCAGGATTTGTTCAAAGCTTCGTTGTCTATTAGCCTCGAGCGCCCGTTATTTGGCTGGGGACTTGGAAGTGTGCCAGCTCAGCTTATTCGGGCTTTATGGACAGAAAATCCAGAAATCTACGCCCATGCGCATAATCTTATTGCGCAGATAATGATTGAGTTTGGTCTGACAGGTCTGTTGGCAAGTGTATGGCTGGTTAGGGCGTTTATACTGGATTTGCGCTTCTCGGGTCAAATGTTTTTGGCGCTTCCGCTTTTGGCGGTGCTTATAAACAACCAATTTGATGTTTTATTAACGCAGCCATTCCTCTATATACCTGTGATTTTGTGGTTGGGCTACATTTATCACTGCTTAGAACCTCAAGGAGCCTAATCTAAATTGCTTAGTGGCATGCGTGCTTATAGCTATGTTTCAGGTAAAAGATCACCTTAGGATTCTCATCTGGATTAATTCTTAGGGCTTTTTGCTGTGTAATAATGTTGTGATTGGCTGGAGCAAGGTCAGCCCAGATTTAGGAAGCAATGACAACGACGTTTAAGAAAAGCATGGCGTTTTTACTTGGTTTCAGTGTGGCACTACTACCATCCTGGGGACCTTTTTTAGCCATATTATTTTTCTTTAGTGACTATGTTAAATTTCGACGGAGCGACTTTATCTGGCTTATCACGGCGCTATTTTCAGCCTCGAGCTTTGCTTACTTTCAAGGCTTTAAGGGATTTGCCTTTGGACTTTTGCAAGTGCTTGGGCCTTGGCTCATTTATAGAGCGCCAACGTCAGCAAAACTTGGCAAATTATTGCCCAATGCTTTTGTGACAGGTATTGGTCTTATTTCAGGCTTTGTTGTTCTGGTTGTTGTGGGTTGTTTGCAAATTGATTCTATTAACTTTGCCTATAAAACACTGGGGCAGGCAATTACGTGGTCAGCTTCTCCTGCCTTATTTGGACATACTGTTTTAGTCATAGGGGGCTTAATTGCGCTTTTATTCCCCTTTCCACCCATAAAATTGGGGGCTTTAGCGATTACAGCCCTGGGCATTTTGGTAAGCGGGAGCCGAGAAGCAGCGATTGCCTGGGTATTTATTGCCATAATGGTATTTTTAAGCTCGAGCCAAAAGCGCTGGTACTACCGAACCTTCGAAATAGTCCTACTTAGTGTCATGCTGCTGGTTGCTGCTGGCATAGGCTCTTACTTTGGTTGGGGAAGTATGGGTTTTCTGGTTGATCTTGCCCCCTCGTCTCAAAGTAGAAATCTGATCCAGGGTTCTGAAATTGCCAAAGGTGATTGGTGGGATAAAAACTGGGTTTCGGTAGAGAACTCAAGCGAAATCATTAAAGGCTCGAGCTATTCCGTTTATCAGGTATCTAAAAAGGCAAGTGATAACTGGTTGCGCTTACAACAAGTTGTGCCTATTTATCCTGAAACTGTTTATACCGTGAGTACCTGGTTGAAAGCCGAAAAGGGTAGCGAACCGGGTATTCAAGGCTGGGGTCAAGATGTTGATCAGGTGCGTACCTTTAGCCTTATTGCTAGGCTCGAAGGTCAAAACTGGGTCGTAACAACAAATGGTCCCGGG
>JAHEBB010000762.1 GCA_024642575.1 Trueperaceae bacterium
AATCACGGTGGTAAAGGCTCTGATGCTCATGCCGCTGCTATTGTTGGTGACACGGTAGGTGATCCTTACAAAGATACTGCTGGCCCTTCGATTAACCCCCTTATCAAAGTAATCAATACGGTTTCCCTCATCTTTGCAACCATCATTGCTGTCTGGGGTGGCTGGTTCCTGTAGCCCTCAAAGCATAAAAAAGCCCCGCTAATAGCGGGGCTTTTTTAGACACTAAACTTTAGTATAAATCTTTTTTACAGGCATTTTTTAGCGCTTTGTATAAAAAATACACAGCTTTTCTCATTTAAGCTCGAGGGGTTTACACGCTCGCTTTGGGTCTATAGTAATTAGCGAAGGAGGTACACACATTAAAGAAATCCAAATGTACTCCTTAATAGACTCCCTGAACCACTAGAGGCTCACACAGGTAAGCCAGAAGGCCACCACAAGAGCAGATTTCAAGGTAACAGGGAGTTTTTCTTTGTATTTAGGTGTCATCTAAGGTTTTATGATGATGCTTTTTTCTTTGCCAAAATCTCAAAATAATGCCAATACCGCATAATTCCTAGAGCACTTTCAGCATCTTCTTCTAGCTCTCTAAAGAGTATCAATTCAAAATTTCTGAATAGCACCTGTAAATCTTTTTCGCTATGACTTGTCATGCTATCAGTATTAGTTTCATTGCGAGTACCAAAAAAGTGACCCGCAAAATAAGCGCCTTGAGTCAAGGCGTTATCAATCTTTTGCCAAACTCCTTTAAAGCTAGCCTTCCTTATATAAGGCAAGCTAAGTCCTGCATAAATAAAATCTGCCAAGGTTAGGTTTGCTTTTTCAAAGGAGCTGACTTGAACGTTTAAATGCTGACGCAGTTCAGGCTCGAGCCCTAAGAGTAAATTTCTAACGCTACTCGCCTCTTTATCAATTGCCGTCACCTGCCAATCCAAAGACAGCAAGTGCCGCGTTTCAGCCCCATCCCCAAACCCTAAATCAATGGCCCTAGGTCTTGCTTTTTCACATTCAACATAGCTCAGAGCTTCAAGAAAAAAAGCTCTGGGCTCTCGGTTTTCTAAAGCTGCATGATAAGCCTTAAAATCAGTCACGGTTTAGTCTATAACTCATGCCATCTTTGCTGCGCGTCATATAGTGAAAATTGATTAATTCACGCCGCAAGGTAGCAAAATCATCGTGGAAATCAGCAATGATGATATTGACTTCACGCTCAGTGTAGCTTTTATCTGGCTCAAAGGCTTTAACAATTTCTTCCAGGATGACATGCAGTTTCTTTTGCTGGGTAGGAATTTGCAGTAGGCGGCCGCGCTCAAAAAAAGCACGCATCACCTTATCTTTAAAGGCATCTTTTTCAACACTTTGCTCGAGCCCAGGTTGGCTCATACTCACCATATCTTCTAGCTTTATATCCAAAACCCCTGGAACCAGGGAGTAGGTCATGTAGTACTGTTCTTTTTTAGACTCGAGCAGACCTGCCTCGCTCAAATTACCTAAATGATGAGAAATCGTGCCTGGGCTAAGTTTTAAGATGCTGGCTAACTCCTCGGTATGTCTGGGGTTTAGACGAATAAGGTTAACCATCAAAAGACGGGTTGGGTTACCTAGGGCCTTAAATAGATTGGCTCTAGCTTTTAAGTTTTTTTCGGCTTTAAGACTTGGCATTAGTCAGCTCGTTTCAAACGTTTGTAAAAGGTTAGAAACGTTTCTTCAACAGGTCCCACGGTTACACTCAGGTGAATCTGATTATAAATGAGGCTTTGAATATCGCTCTTGGCTCGAGCCTCAGCGATGCCTTTTTCTAAACTTGCTTTACGCAGATCTAAAAAATCAAAAAAACGCGTTTTAAAAGCCTCTAAATCAGCTTCTTGCTTAGCGCGCTCAAGAAGATCTTGGCACTGTTTTAAAGCTTCAATCTTTGTTTCCGCTTTAAAGCTACTGTCTTTGTCATCCATAGCTTTAGCTAAATCTAGGTTTCTAGCCGTTTCATCATAAATTAAATCTATGACCCTCATAAGTTGTTTTTCTAGCTTTTCAATATCCTGATGCATAGTTATCTCTTTTCAGTTGTTTAGAATTCTGATTTTAAGCAAAATTCAAATCAAATAATAGACTATGATTCTATATTTGTCAAATCATATTTCACTTTTCGATTCTACAATCATAAAATATTAGCAGTTATAGGGCAGTTTAGAAATATAGATAGAAAACGGAATCTTTCTATGAGTAACGGCTGACCCTCAATGGTAATGCTTGTTCGCAATACGTTTGTAAAGC
>JAHEBB010000763.1 GCA_024642575.1 Trueperaceae bacterium
CAGGTGTTGCTCGAGCTGAATTTTATTATTTTGATGACTTTGATCCATTAAAAATTTCTGGTACAGGCTCAATTAGTGAAAATGGAATGTTTAGTATAGTTTTAAATAAGCCTGCCGATTCGCTTTTGGTAACAGATGGAACCTTATTTAAAGGCGCTACCTATTCAGACTCGAGTGTGGGTTTAGTAGAAACAGGCATATCGGGCATTCTATTTGCAAATTCTGATAACCAGTATCTGGGGATTATGGCGAGCTTTAACAACCGTGATGCCCTTATATCGAATATGCGGGTGCTTTTTAAGGTTCCCGGTTATTTACAGCGTGTTCCAGGAACTTATTATACCACCTACTTCTTATACGCAAATCGCTCTGTAACAATTACAGGTACTATTCAGGCTGAAGATGGAATTACGGTACCTGATGCGCCTGTACCCTTTCCCCAAGAATTTGACCTCAATCTAAAAAGGGGCTGGAACATAGTTTATCGGCGAATTGTAGCGGGTAATAATTCAAGAGGGAGCCTTGTCTCAGGTTTTGATACTACGAGTCCTGATGGACTTCCAGCTATCGATTGGTATTTTTTATCTCCATTAGATATTTTTGGCTTGAGTTCACATACATTGAAATTACCCCTTCAACCTTAGCTTAGGGAAGCTCGAGCCCTTTGCTCATTTTTAAAAAGAATAGGAGATTTTTATGCTTTGGTACAAATTAGTTATTGTTTTACACATCTTAAGCTTGGTTGTCTTATCTGGTGGCGCACTAGGTAGCATAATTACTGACCGCTCCTTTTGGGCTAATCTGGGTAAAAATAATCAACATGCAGCTGCTATTGCTAAGCTAAGTGGCCTATTAGCTGGAATGGCACAAATCGGTTCAATCCTTTCTCTTATTACAGGCCTTAGTCTGTTAGCTTTGTCAAAATGGGTTTACATAGGTCACCTTTGGATGCAAATAAAGCTTGCTCTTTTTGTTTTGCTGTTTCTAAATGGTTTTTTAGTAGCCAAACCTATCGCTGCAAAGCTTAAGGAACTGTTTATACGATTGAATAAAGGTGAGGTTTCCCCATCCGATAGTGCTTTTGCTGCCATTCGTAGTCGTTTATCTACTTTTCATATCGTTCAAACAATAGGTCTTGTCATTCTTGTTTGTTTAGGTGTACTTAAATTTCCTAGCTGAGTTATTTGTTTTTGAGAAAGAAAGGAAAAAGAATGGATTTAATTACCGGTCTTATTTTGGCCTCAGCCTTAGGGAGTGTATCAGGTTTACGTATAACAGCTACCCCTCTGGTTATGTCTTTAGGTGCAAACACGCCTTTTTTTACTATGCCTGAAAGTATGCATTGGTTATCCTCTCCCGAAATGATTGGCATTTGGTTTTTGCTAAATTTTGTTGAGTTTGGTGCCTTTAGTATACCTATCGCCGCTACAGGTTTTGATGCCGCTGCATTAGGAGTTGCCCCACTCAGTTCAGCCTTTCTGGTTAATTGGGTGGTACCTGAAGTTGATCTTATGACGGCGCTAGTGTTTGCAGGAGTGCCGTCTCTAGGGGTTCAACTTGTAACGTCTGGAGTACGTGCAGTAAGCGGGCCCTTTGCACCTATCGTTTCGGCATTTGAGTCAATATCGGCTTTTATTGCGGGCATCCTAGCTGTTATATTGCCCATTCTGACCCTCATATTTATGGTTTGGCTAGTGCTTTGGGGTGTCAAACGAGCTAAGCGATTTGTGGCAGCTAAGCGAGTCAAACGTGACGCTTCACCACCCTTAATTTAAGTAACCTAAGGTAATCTATTGACCAGGTCTAGGATTTTTGGAGGGGTCAAATGAAACTTTTAAAACTACTGCTATATGGTCTTGTAAGCCTGATTGTTTTTGTATCTTGTGGTGAACCAAGTACAGGGGTAACTCCCGATCCAAAACAAGCATCTGAGGTGTTTTTAAACGAACGTGTACAGCTCATTTTTGACGAAACATCGGGTGTTGCGAGTTTAAGCTTAAATAACCATAAAGTTAGCACGGCTATTTTTAGCCCAGGAAGTGTTTTGTTTGATGTTACGCTAAAAGCCCTAGGTGGGAAGTTTATTGAAAAAACTGATGCAGTTGTCACCATAAATGGTAAAGAGGTTTTACGACAACCTTTGCATATCATGCAAAACACGTTAGCGAGTAGTGAAATTGTCATGTTTACGCAAGGATTTAGCGAGGAAGAACTGCAAGCTGAGATTACTCAGCTCAATACCAAGCTGGGTAATAAGGGCTTTAACTTAAAACC
>JAHEBB010000238.1 GCA_024642575.1 Trueperaceae bacterium
AGCTATGTAGCGATTAATACCTGGCTGCTTTATTTTCTTATCAATGTGGTCAGGCTCGAGCCTTTTTTAGCTGGCCTAGTCTTTGTTTTGGGTCGCTTTATCGACGCTATTTTAGACCCTGTTATGGGCGTTATTTCTGACAAGCTAAAGCCAACGTTAGGTAGAAAACCGTTCATTGTGTGGGGTGCGGTGCCGTTTGGTCTGTCCTTTGCGCTGTTATGGCTGGTACCCGAGGGAAGCCAAGTTTTTAAATTTTTTGTTGCGCTAGCTTTACTTACACTCTTTTCTATTATCTACACAGTCGTGCAAGTACCTTACATGGCGCTCACGCCTGAAATTGCCCCTGATTATGACGAAAGAACTGGTCTAACCAGTTTTCGCATGGCCTTTGGAACCTTTGCTTCGCTTATTGCCGTGGCTGTACCACCTCTTATTATTGGGGTGCTGAGTCAAACCTCTGAGTTGGGGAAAAGTAAGGGCTCGAGCTGGCTGATTATGGGTTTAATTTTCGGCACCATCTGTACCTTAGCGTATCTAGTTATGGCTTTAAGCGTCAAAGAACCTAAGCGCACTGTTTCGCAAACACCGCAGACATCTTTTATGCAGGAGTACCGCTCGGCCTTTGGCATTTTTGGCTTTAAGAGCGTTTTTTTGCTATTTATCGTGGTGACGATTGGGCTTATGGTTATTAACTCGATTTTGCCTTTTTTTCTCGAGTCTAATTTACGCTTAGGCGCAAGCCAGCAGTCCGTGGTGCTAGGGTTACTCTTTATAACGGCCATTTTGACCTTTCCTCTTTGGAATGTATTAGCAACGAGAGCAGGTAAGCGCTTTGCCCTGGCACTTGGACTGGGCATTTTAGCGCTAGCAGTTACACTACTGGTAAGTTTTGCTTCACCCAATAGTCTAAGTCCTTACTTACTCATCATGACTGTTTTAGCAGGGATAGGACTTTCCGCTGTCATGCTTTTCCCCTGGGCCATGCTGCCTGATGTGGTTGAATTTGATGAGCTAAATACAGGTCGCAGGCGCGAAGGTTTAGTCTATGCCCTATTTACCTTTGGGCAAAAGTTAGCAGGTTCTTTGGGCGTTTTTTCCAATGCGATAGTTGCTAGTATCTTTGGCTACAAGCAGGGCTTAGCCGAGCAGGCACCGCAAACCTTAGGAGCTATCAGGTTTATGGCTGGCCCCGCAGCAGCGCTGGTCTTTGCCGCTGCCATTCTTATTGCGCTACGCTTTCCCATTACAAAAGAAGCCCACGCTGCCGTCAGAGCCAAACTAAACAAAGCCAAAATCTAAAATATCTGACTAGCTATTTTCTGCTGGCACTATATACTGGCGAATAGTCTATGAAGGAATTACTCTACAGCGCTGCTAACCACTACAAACAGGGTAAAACCTGCGCTGAACAAGGCGATATAAAAGGGGCGCTGCGTGCTTACTCAGATGCCATAACCGACTTGCATGCCGTCAAACCGCAGCGCATGCGTGATGTGCTTTTGGCTCAGGTACATTTGTCGCGTTATCAAGTGGCGCTAAGTAGTGAACCTGAGGCTGCTCTAGAAGACTTAAGGTTTGGCTACAGTTACGCCCGCACCACCAAAGAACCTCAGGTCAGAGATTTGGCTGAGAGTTTATGGGCTGAGCACTTAAGAGGACGACCGCAGATCTTGCCCAGCCTACCTACGATTTAAGACTTAGAGCTTTTTAAGCTCTTCTATAATGTCATTTGCGTGAAAACTAAAGTCACCAGTAGCTTTTTCTATATGCTGATGGCGCAAAACACCCTCTTTATCAATAATAAAAACGGCGCGTCCACTGAGGCCCCGCTCCTCTAGATAAACGCCATAAGCTTTGGCAACGTCACCTTTCATATCAGCTAATAAGGGTAAGTCAATACCAAATTCTTTAGACCAGGCTTTATGGGTATAAACACTGTCACGGTTTATACCGATGATTTCGGCACCAAGTTTGTCAAAGTCAGCTTTACGGCTCGAGTATTCGGGCAGTTGAATGGAGCAAACAGGCGAGAAATCAAGCGGATAAAAAACCAGCACAACAGGTTTTTTTTTGTGAAAATCTGAGAGACTTATCTCTGAATCAAGACTTGACTTGAGCTTAAAATCTGGGGCTTTCTCACCAACGACTGGCATATTTCAACTCCTCGTTTCAATTGTATGGCTACTACACGTATGATTTAAGCCTAAAAAAATACCGTTTCACTGCATCATGCTTAAATCAACTCGGCATACATTTTGGTCATTTTACTTTTAGTGACCAAACAACACTAGAGTTTATCTTTTTATAGCAAAGATAAAAGTACGCTGACACGAGCTTGTATATGCCCTAAGGCCAAGCCCTCACTGGTTTTAAAAGTCAGCCCCACTTGTGCTGGCTCTATGCCTAGCAAGGCTGCGACTCGCTCCCGAATAAGGTCTCTATACTTACCCAGCTTAGGTTTATCCAGAGTTACTACCGCCGATACATTATGGATACGAAACGCAGCTGACACCGAGCGTATAAGCCCTAAGAGGTGTAGCAGTATTTCAGAACTATCCTTATCTTTAAAAGCGGGGTCAGACGGTGGAAAATAATGCCCGATATCGCCCATAGCAAATGCCGAGAGTAACGCGTCAGCTAGAGCGTGTAAAAGAACATCTCCATCACTATGAGCAAGCGCACCCCGTTCAGCTTCAGCTATCACAATATTGCCAATGACTAAAGGACGCCCTAAACCTAGTGCATGTGCATCTTCCCCTAGACCAATTCGTAATTTATCTATCACACATCATTTTTACATCTAAACTGCTTGCTGACTTTACTTCTCAAAACGAAATGGTAGCCATTCAAGTATCATTTTTTAAATTTTGTATTTCCCAAATGCTCAGTTCTAGCTTATGCTAGTGCAACGATGCGAGGTTCGGCACGCTATTTATCTTTGTTTGTGCCGCTTCTCCTTGGTATAGCATTTATACCAGAGTGGGGCATACATGTTTCTTTGTCTTTATCAGCCTTAGTTACAAGCACTTTTATTTTTAGACATGGCTGGTATCAGAGAGCCTGGCGTTGGGCAGGCTTTGGTGCGCTGTTTTGGGCGATAGAAGAATTACTTTGGGCCTATGGGCGCATACTTAGTCCTTTACCTACAAGCCTCACCGATCTGTTTTATTTTGCAGGCTCAGGGCTCTGGTTTATTGCTTTAATTCGCATGCCAAACAAGCGAATCCCTGGCATGAACCTCGTTTACGGCTTTCCCATTTTTGCCTTACTCATCTGGTTAAATATTCAAAGTTACCAAAGCAGCTCGCTCCTCTTTCCTTTAAATGATGCCCTTTTACTGCTAGCTGCCGTCCCTAGTGTTGAGGCTGCCCTACGTAGTAAGGCTCATGAAAGCAAAATTTTATGGGGCTTTGGTTTTTATGTCAAGGCGCTAGCCTCTGCGCTTTATGGTTGGCTAAGCCCTAGTTTAGGTGATCCTCAGCCTTTTTTTCTGCTGGTGGTGTTTGCCTATTTGTTTATTGGGGTAGGAAGCTGGCTCGAGCTAAAAGGTGCCAGAGGAACCCTCTTACCTGCAATTTTTACTATTCTTGGTATAGAAGCGGTTATCGGTACAGTTTTGCTTATGCTCTATAAAGTCTCGAGCGCTACCCCAATGGTCTTTGCCAGTATTGCAGGGGTACTTGGTTATTTGCTCTTTTTTGGCATTATCATTTTGCTGGTTACTGACAGAAAAAGTCGTTTAAGGGCAGAGGCAAGGCTAAAAAACTATTCCCAAATGCTCGAGCGTCTCTTAAGTTTGCGCTCTGACAAGTTACCTATGCGGGCCTTGCTAGAAGCGCTCCTGTTTCACTTAAAACCAGTCTTTAGCAATTTGCAAGGCATTGTTCTTAACTCAGATTCACCTTACTCACTCGGACAAACCCGAGGTTACGCTTTTCCTATTGTGGCCGATGGTAACGAACTAGGGCATTTGTATTTTGATGAAGCACCCAAAAACAGCAGCCTGCTTGACGCCCTTTCCCCTTTACTTGCCAGTAAAATTCAAACCACTCTGGGGCATATCTCGAGCCAAGCCGAAGCGCTGCAAGACCCGCTTACAGGCCTTCTCAATCGGCGGGGTTTACAACAAGAAAGTCTACTCTTGCTCGAGAGTGCAAAGCAAAAACAACTTCATTTGAGTCTGGCGCTTATTGATTTAGATTTCTTTAAACGGGTCAACGACCAATTTGGTCATGATGTCGGCGACAAAGCCCTAATAACCCTGGCCGAAATCCTAAAACGAAATACTCGGCAAAATGACCTGGCTGTTCGCTGGGGCGGCGAAGAATTTTTACTTGTGCTTTACGGCGCAAATTTGCAAGTCGCCAAAGACGTGGTAAAGCGCATAAGTCAAGAATTAAAAACAAGTCGCATCCCCCCTATCAATTGGTCGCTCAGCCTCTCAGCTGGGGTTTCAGGGGCTCATGTTGATGAAGCGTTTCAGCTTAACGCATTTATTCATCAGGCAGATAAAGCTTTGCTCGAGGCCAAAGCCTTGGGGCGTGACCGCATCGAATTGGTTGCCTAAACTCGGCTTACGCTGCTTTAAACCTTGCTATGAAATGATATCTCTATGCCAGACATTCAGGTTCTTAAAGATAATCAGGCACTTGCCACCGAAGCTGCAAAACGCTTTGTAGATTTAGCAAAAACTGCCATTAACGAGCAAGGTAAATTTAGTGTTGCGCTCGCAGGTGGCAATAGTCCCAAGAAAATGTACAGCCTCTTGGCAAGTACTTACAAACACGCCCTAGATTGGTCAAAGGTTTTTGTCTTTTTTAGTGATGAGCGTTTTGTTGCTCCTTATGAGCCCGATAGTAATTACCTCATGGCAGACGAAACCCTACTGGCAGTCATTGATATACCCGAAGAAAATATTTTCCCTTTTGCCACCATTGATATAAGCCCTGAAGAGGCCGCTGAACTCTACGAAAAAGAACTCAAAAAATTCTTTGGCGATACGCCAACCTTCGACCTTATTCTGCTTGGTATAGGGCCAGATGGTCACACCGCTTCACTGTTCCCAGGTCAAACCGAGGTTATAAACCCCTCTGATAACTGGGTTAAAGCCATTTATGACTCTCCCAAACCACCCCCCGTTAGACTTAGTTTTACTTATAAGCTTTTAAATCAAGCCAAACATGTCCTCTTTTTGGTGGGTGGACAAGGTAAGACAGAGGCACTCCAAAATATTCTCGAAGGGGCTGCTGATTTGCCAGCGGCAAAAGTTAAGCCAAAACATGGCGATGTTTTATGGTTACTTGATAGGGAAGCAGCTAAGGGTTTAAAGGTAGAAGAATAAAAGAAAACGCCTCCCCAAAAAGGAGGCGCAAGGATTTTCAAAATATTGTTAATCAGGCTACGGTATTGCTAAGCGACAAATCAGCAATGGTTATGGTCACTTCATCGCCAGAGGCAAGGCTAAACTCATCACCTGGCACAATGCCTGTCCCTGTCATAAGAAGTGCACCCTGCGGAAAACTAAGCTCACGGCCTAAGTAGCTGGCGAGTTCCTTAAATTTACGCTTCATTTGCGAAGTAGACGTTTGAGCTGAAAAGACTTCTTTTCCCTGGCGAGAAATACTCAGGCCTATGTCCAGAGACTCGAGCGACTCAACATTATCCACCAAACAAATCTCTGGTCCTAAAGCACAAGCGCCGTCATAGCTTTTGGCCTGCGGTAAATAGAGCGGGTTTTCACCTTCTATGCTTCGTGATGAAACATCATTGCCAATGGTGTAACCCACAATCTCCATACGGCTATTAATCACCAGACAAAGTTCGGGTTCAGGAACATTCCAATGGCTATCTTTACGAATGCGAATCTTGTCTTTTGGCCCCATTGCCCGCCAACCGAGCGATTTAAAAAAGAGTTCAGGACGCTCGGCGTCATAAACACGTTGGTAGACATCGGCAACTTCTGACTCTGCTTTACGAGCGTCACGGCTACGTAAGTAGGTTACGCCACTGGCCCAAACTTCTTGATGAGGGTCAATCGGCGCTAAAAGAGAGGCGTCCAGCACGCTAGACTTTGGCGGAAGCGTTTTAAAATAGTCCGTTATTTCAGCTTGTGACAGGGCTAAAAGAGAACCTAAACTAAAGGAACCTGGCAACCACTTGCCATTAACGGCCCAACGCTCTTTGTCATCTTGTTTGTGTTTGCTTAGTTTAATCATCTTGAGGTTGTTCACCTTTCACAGTAAGTCCCCCGTCTACAGTGTAATTTGCCCCCGTTACAAAACTTGCCTGATCTGAAGCTAAAAATACAAAAACATTGGCAACTTCGTCAATGCGCCCCACACGACCTAGCGGGTGCATCTCATCGAAAAGCTTACGGTAATAGTCAGGTTGAGACTGTTCGTTTAAAAACTTTGCTAGCATTGGCGTATCGATAGTTCCAGGAGAAACGCTATTTACCCGAATGCCTTGCCTTGCATAATCCGTTGACATAGCTCTGGTCAAAGCAATAAGTGCACCTTTGGTTGCCGAATATATTGCCAAACCAGGCAGACCCAATATGCCCGTACCACTTGCCATATGAATAATGCTTCCTTTTTTAGCCTCGAGCATCTGCGGTATAACCGCTTTACTCACCAGATAGGTTCCACGTAAATTTACGCCAATGCAGTTCTCAAAATCTTCCAGTGAGGTTTCGTGCACCGCGCCTGTTGGCATAATGGCAGCGTTATTGACCAGAACCGAAATGAGGCCAAATTGCTCACGCAAGTTATTGACAGCTTTGGTAACCGCTGATTCCTGACGAATATCAGCGGCTAAAGCGACTGCTTCAGCACCAGTTTGCTTAATTTCATCAACGACTTTTTGACAAGGCTCGAGCCCTAAATCAAGCACACCTACTTTAGCGCCTTCTTGGGCAAACTTTAGCGCGATACCACGACCAATACCAGAAGCTGCACCCGTAACTAAGGCAACTTTATCTTTTAGTTGAGCCATAGCTAAAGTATATGATAGAAGCGTCAAGGTAAAGCAAAATTATTCTTTACGGTTGCAAGAGGTCTAATAAACCATTAGCGGCACTTGACTAGCTCGAGCCTTTGCTTAAGGTAGGTAAAAGTCTCACCTGCCCGTCCAGTGGGCTACTGACGACAGCCTTGCCAAAAAAGAGTTTACTAGAGCTAGAGGCATTTTCAGCCTTCTAGGAGGGCATCATGACCCCAGTTCTTTGTACAGGCATTTGCCTGTCTTAAAGCAAAACTTGTTTTCATGTTTTAACTGGAGGTTACAGATGAGACTTGCTTGGCTATTTTGTAAAACCTTGATACTACTCGCCGTAGCCCTAGCTAGCCTTTTTCCCCTTTGGGTCATGGCACAACCAACCAATAATACCTGGGTTCAAATAGGGGGTGCGATTGACTTAGATGAAAATCAGGAAGCTCAGGACGCTGCGCTAAAAATAAGTCCTGACGGTCTACCCATTATTGCCTGGAGCGAAGCAGGTCAAATCCATGTTAAACGCTGGCAACAGGATGGCTGGGAAATTCTGGGAACGGCACTTAATCACACAGCTGGGGATTTTGCCTATACACCTGCGCTCGAGCTTGACCCTAGCGGTAACCCTTATATTGCCTGGCAGGAATTTGATGGTCAAAGTCGCAATATTTATGTCAAACACTGGACAGGTGAGGGCTGGGAAAGCTTTGGCGAAAGCCTTGATCTTAACCCCGCGAATGACAGTACAACCCCTACACTTAGCCTTGATGACCAGGCTTATCCTATAGTTGCTTGGCGGGAACAACCCTCGAGCATGTGCGTTATCTATGCCAAACGCTGGACGGGTGACAGCTGGCAGCAGCTTGGGGCAAGTTTAAATAATCATGAGGCAGAAAATGCTTGTCGCCCCTCATTAGCCATTACCCCTGCGGGAGACCTTTATGTTGCCTGGTACGAGTGGCGCGGTATCAGTAATAACATTTATGTTAAGCAGTGGCTGGGTAATCATTGGCAAATGCTTGCTGGCCCCTTAGATGTTTCCCTTGACCAAGGTGCCTACAATCCTGTACTGGTGGTAAACAAACAGGCTCAAGTTATGGTTGCCTGGCGGGAGTATGACGGCAAACGAGATGTCATTTATGTCAAAACCTGGAACGGAAATGACTGGCAGCAACTTGGGTCAGCAATTGCCACAACCCCTACGGGTTTTGCCCAGCACCCTGTTATAGCCTATGAACCGAAAACGGGGCATCCAGTAGTTGCCTGGGAAG
>JAHEBB010000764.1 GCA_024642575.1 Trueperaceae bacterium
AAGCTATTTAAACCCTACTAACCCAGCGGATCAATCGGAGCCAGATAACGAATAATCATGGTTTCAAGCTCCGTTTCAAGCTCCTGATCAATTTTGACCTCAAGCTGCCTACCCTGCCTGTTTAATGTCACAGACTTCTCGTGAATAAAATACATGACATCATTAATCATGAGGGCTAAGACATGCCGATTATGTCCATAACCTCTGGCTTTTAAAAAGTCTGCTCCAAGTTGAGCTGCAGAATATCGCATTAAATCTCTATACACTCTGAGCGATAAGGGAATATCAGGATCATGTAAAACCGTTACCCACTCCGGGTGTTCCCTATAAAAGTGATGCAAGCTCTGATTTAAGCCTCTTACCAGGTCTGCTAAGGGTAACTGTGCCTGTTCTGGTTGACTGAAATAGTCAATCAGCACCGCCTGTTGCCTAAGATGACACTCCACACCTAGAAGTGAAATGATAGTGCTCTTGCCATCTTCAAAATACTGATAGAGCGACTGAACATTCTTAATAGCTGCTGTTTCAGCAATTTCAATGGTAGAGATATCTTTAAAAGATTTACTTTCTAATAGAGTGATAAGTGCTTTCTTTATACGGTCAACTTTAGCCAGACTACGTTTTTGTCTGGGAGGATGGTAACCCTCTATTGAAGGTAAGAGAAATTGATTAAAAGTAGCCATACTTCATCATAAAGCCAACGCGCATGAAATATTCAAATATAAAGAATAAACATTGACAAACTTAAGATTGTATTTTAGCATTGGGTTATCAGAGATGCACGGCCACCACGTCGCAGTTTCAGAAGTAAAAGTTAGAGGCATGATATTGCCAAAAAATAAATACATTTAGCGTATTTGTTCTTTAGGTCAAGGCTTTATAAGCGGTTTCCTAACCTATCTTGTTAGTTAGCAGTTTGTCAGCTGTAAAGACCAAAGATGCAGATTTATCCTATTCATTCACTTCGAGGGAGGAAGCCATGAAAAACTATTCGTTTAAATTATTCATGTACTTAATTATGTTGATGATTATTACGCTTACAGCTTGTAGTCAGGAGGAAAGTGTAAGGCCCGATGAGATTGAACTAAGTACTCAGAGCTTGCAAACAATTGATGCAAGGGGTTTAACTGCAGCGGTATTTAACGTTAAAAATGATCCTACAACCTATGGGCTAAATTTTAGCAATGACGGGATTAAAGGACTGGATTTGTCGGAAGGCAACTACTTATTTTGTGCACCCTATAACTCAAATTGCTTATCATTTAGCATTGATGAAAATGGACTTTTTCAATACGACTCGAGTTTAGATGTCAACTTTGATGGTGCAGGCACTTCAAGTCTGATCGTAAATGGTTTTGACATTGATATGGTGACCAGTAATTTAAGCACGCGCTTTATTAACATCAAAAACACTCTTGGAAATGGCGTTGTTATAAATTATGAAAACCCTGGCTCTAAAACGATTAATCTTTTACCTGGAGGTTATTTGTTCTGTGCTCCTTACAACAGGAACTGCCTGAACTTTACGGTAAATGCAAACTCTACAGGTGGGTATGTTAGCTTTGACTCATCTTTAGACGAAATCTTTAGCGGTGCAGGTACCAATACCCTAACTGTTACAGGGTTTAAGGTCACGCTCCAGACTTCAGTGCTCAGCAGCAAAAAGTACAACATCTTGAATGATACCCTAAATGGCCTTGTCATTGGCTTTAACAATAATGGTACCCAGTTAGTAAAAATCCTGCCAGGTACCTATAATTTCTGTGCACCCTATAATGTAAATTGTTTGCCCTTTACCATGGGTACAGGGGGCGAGGTCAGCTATGCCCCTGCTTACGAGCCCTACTTTGACGTTCTGGCAATAACTAACTCACAAAACAGTGATATTGATTATGAATTGATTGTTACTGGCGTCAATTTCACAGTAGATACCACCAATCTAAGCCACTCGAGATTCAACTTTACAGGCCCAACCACAAACAATTGGGTCGGTGGGTACAACAACAATGGCACTGAGGTCATCAATTTCCTACCAGGTGACTACCACTTCTGCGCTCCTTATCACACGAACTGCCAACTCATTACTGTTGCACAAGGCCCTGGTACCGATGGCATAATCTCTTATGATTCGGCATTAGAACCCTACTTCACAGGTCAGGGTACAAGCACCCTCACAGTTTCGGATAGTTCAACGGTTTATCTGGATATCAGTGCCCCCGCAGGAGGCAATGGTCTTACGCCTGAAACAGCCTTTAACGCTCTGCCAGATG
>JAHEBB010000239.1 GCA_024642575.1 Trueperaceae bacterium
AAAAATAGCGGCTAAAACCACTATCACCATGCATGTAGGCAATCGAATAAATATGAATTAAAAAGCCTACCCCTGTGATAATGAGCATCATGGTAATGCTAAGAGTGTCTAAGGTAAAACCAAGACTCAGGTCAAACGAACCCGCTTTGAGATAATCCCAGAGGGCAATATGGACACTTGGCTCTGCCATACCTCTCAAAGCAAAAAAAGCAAAGAGAGAAAACAAAAAGCCTAAGCCCACCATAGCGCTAGCAATATAACCAGGTAAGGGTTCTTTTAAGCCGCGACCAAAAAGCCCATTAATCAGCGCACCTAACAAAGCCAAAGCAGGTGCTAAGGCAGCATATTCAACCGCGGTCATAAGCGAACCTCCGATAAGGCATCAATATCGGTAGAACTGCGGTATCTAAAAATAGCCACCAAGATACCAAGACCCACAGCAACTTCAGCCGCAGCTATCGCCAAGATAATAAAAACCGCTGCCTGACCATTTAAAGCTGTCATGGAGCCTGCTGCTGACCACTGACGCGCAAAGGCAACCAGTGCCAGATTGGCAGCATTGAGCATAAGTTCAACCGATAAAAACACCATAATGGCACTGCGACGAGTTAACACGCCTACCGCACCTATGACAAAAATAATGCTACTTAAGGCGATGTAGTATTCAGTAGAAACCATGCAAGCCTCCTAAGGTAGCACTCAGCTTAGCCGCCCTCATCATTGCTTCTTCCCTTCAGCTAAAACCTTGGCCTGACTCACCCAATCTTCGCGTTCAATACGTCCGTGGAAATCAAGTTTTTTATCTAAGTCTTTGATTTCATCTGGCTTAAGAGCAGCGATTTGGGCAAAGGTATAAATACCATGCTCATGCAGTAAACCTTCTAAAATGGGGCCAACACCTTTAATAAGTTTTAGATCATCAGGCTCGAGTATTTCTTTGATTTCTTTATCGATGTCTGCATCATGACTAGGAGCAGATTCAGTATGACTGGGTTTAAGGTGATTAGGCTCAGTGTGGCTAGCTTCTGGGCGCTCGAGCACCGCAACACCTGCTTTAGCCTTAGCAGGTTTAGTCGCTGCAACAGCCTTTTTCACAGG
Source organism: Trueperaceae bacterium (assembly GCA_024642575.1). Lineage (GTDB taxonomy): Bacteria > Deinococcota > Deinococci > Deinococcales > Trueperaceae > JAHEBB01. Next base: position 1,099 of record JAHEBB010000239.1, read on the forward strand.
TTCGCCGTAAATAGTCATTGCTCTACGTTGTACCAAACTGGTTGCCCCAATAATGCCTGTCAGTAGCAAAATGCCTACCAATTGGAAGGGTAAAACAAATTCGCTAAACAGAGCCTCTCCTACTTGAGCAGCGCCCCCACCTTGTAAAGCAGCGTTGATGGTAGCTGTATCAGGCAAAGGACTTGCATTTCTAAAAGCTGTAATGGCAATACCTGCCGCAGCTAATACGGCAACACCATAAGCCACTGGCCGTATCCACTTCATTTCAGAAGCTTGCTGTGCTCCTTGAATGTTTAAGAGCATAATAACGAACAAGAAAAGCACCATAATTGCGCCTGCATAAACAATGACTTGAATCGCTGCCAAAAAGTGAGCTTGAAGCGTTACATAAGTAACTGCCAGTGTGAGCAAAGTTCCCACCAGAGAAAGCGCCGCGTGAACAGGCTGCCTTAAACTAATAACACCAACCGCTCCCACGATCATAATGGCAGATAAAAGCAAAAAGCCTAACATACTAAGTCTCCCAACTTATAGGCTGCCATTAGTAATCAACACCCTCGAGCTCGGGTCTAGGGCCAGATTTCAAACCAATCTTGACATCTTTGCCCTTTTTCTCGGCTTCGCGGCGCTGCCACTTACTTCCTTTGGTTCCAACTAACATATCAGGTTTGCCGTAAACAAAATCTTGATATTTGAAGTCAGCCAGCTCAAACTCATGCCCTAAAACAATCGCACCAGTTGGGCAGGCTTCTTCGCAAAAACCACAGAAAATGCAGCGCAGCATATTGATTTCATAAATGCTGGCGTAGCGTTCACCCGCTGAAGTCGGATTGTTAGGGTCATTTTCAGCAGCTTCAACATAGATGGCGTAAGCGGGGCAGGCTGCTGCACAAAGGCTACAGCCGATACACTTTTCCAGATTGGTATCTGGATGCCTTAAGAGATGATGTCGACCGCGGAAGCGCGGTTTGACATCAACGGGCTGCTCAGGATAGGTCACCGTTACAGGCTTCTTAAAGAGGTGCCCAAGAGTGACGCCCATCCCCTTTGCAATTTCAAAAACACTCACTCAGAACCTCCTAAATAACAAATGCAATCAGGAAGCCCGTTAGTATAGCGCCTCCTAAAGCAATTTCGAATAAGTAAATCCAGCCAAAACGCATGAGTTGGTCATAACGTAAACGCGGTAAGGTTGCCCTCAGCCAGATAAACAGGAAGATAAAAATAGCCATCTTTAAAATCAGCCAGATAAAGGGCCAGGTACTTATTCCTGGAATCCAGCGTTCCAAAAAGACAGGCCCTTTATAGCCCCCTAAAAACAGCGTGCTAATGACAGCCGCAGCCGTAAAAGAATTGACGTATTCTGCCATTTGGAAGAGCGCCCATTTGATAGATGAATACTCTGTCAAATAACCTGCAACAATTTCCTGCTCAGCTTCTGGCATATCAAAAGGTGTACGATTTATCTCTGCAATCGACGAAATGACATAGGTACAAAAGGCAATGATTAAGGGAATCCAAAGTAAAGGATTAAGTGACCAAACGCCCATTTCAACAATCTGGCGAAAGTTCAAACTACCTGCAATCATAATGACCGTTAAGGCGGATAAACCTAAACCCAATTCATAGGAAATCATCTGAGCTGAGGCACGTAGTGAACCTAAAAGAGCGTATTTACTGTTTGACGCCCAGCCCCCCAAAAAGATGCCATAAACACCAATACTGGTAGCAGCAAAGACAAACAGCAAACCAATATCTAAATCCATAATCCAGGGATTAAACCCAAAGAGGCTGCCCGCAGGACCAGCAGGGATTGCTCCAAAGGCGGTCAGCGCAAACACAATACTGATAAAAGGTGCTAAAAGAAAGACAAATTTATCGGCTGCTGACACCGTAATGTCTTCTTTAAAAATAGATTTAATTGCGTCAGCAATAGGCTGAAGCAAGCCAAAAGGGCCAACACGGTTAGGTCCATAGCGGTGCTGAAAACGGCCTAAAAGCTTACGCTCGATGACCGTCATATAGGCAAAACCACCAAGGAGTACCAAGCACAAAACAAGTGCTTTAATAAGGGTTACATACCAGGGATCCATCAGGCTACCTCCAGAGCAACCTGCTCTTTTTTAATGCTATTTAGGTCTAGCTGCACAAGACCCACAGGCTGGTCGGGCAAGGCAGGTAAGAGCATCATGCCTTCAGGCACGCTTTCACTTGGTTGCACACTTAGACGCCGTTTAAAGCCTCCCACTGAAACGCTTATGACATCGTGAGCACTTAAATTATGAGACGCAGCATCAGCTGGATGTAAACGTAAGGCATTACCCCCTGTTGAGGCAAAAAGATGAGCATTACGGTTCAAATATTCGGAGCGAACCATACTTGGAACCAAAAGAGCATTGCCTGAAGTATTGGTTTTTAGACCCGCAACTTTGCCAGCTTTCGCAGAGGCTATCGTGCCTTCTAAAGGCAATTCACTCAGATCAAGCTCGAGCGACTTTTTAAGCAAACGTCTGGCGCTGCGTACACTGCGACCCTCGAGCCGTTCATTAAGCGCATCGCCGAGTTCTTTTACAAATCCGGTAAAGTCAACGGCTTGTCCGCCATCGACTGGTGCAGGATTAACATTTAAGTAACGACCTTCAAGGTTAACAACCGTTCCTTCTTTTTCATAACCACTCTTGGCAGGTAAAACCACATGGGCTAGAGCAGTTGTTTCGTTCTCAAAGAGGTCATGAACCACTAGTAGCTCGAGCTTTAATAATGCCTGGGCAACTTCAGCATTTTGTGCAGGGTTAAGCCCAGAAACAATCAAAGCCTTTGCACTCCCCGAAAGCATATTAGGATAGCTGTAATCAGCTTTTGCCGGCAAAACATCCTGGCTTTCTAAACCAAAACTGTTTGCCATAGCGCCAAGTTTCATAACTTTAGCGCCTGTAGCTTTAGCCAAGTCATCGGCAAGTTTGCTAGCTTCAGCCGAATTCAGCACAAAAGCACCTAGGACAATAACCGCCTTTTCAGCAGCACTTAAGCTTTCTTTTAAGGCTTTACCCGCATCTGTTGAGGCGTCAATAATTTGTTTTAGAACCTCGACTTCTGTTCCAGTCGGGTAAACCATGCTATGAGCGGCATATTTCATCAGATCAACGCGGTAAGGCGCAGCTACGCTGAGAATATTGGTCTTGCGCGGCATGCGTTCTTTTAAACGCAAATCGGCAATGGGCACACCGTGTGCCATAAGCGTGGGCGGTGTTACACCTTTTAAGGCGTCTTTGATACGCAAATCAACCATGGGCACTTCTTCGGTGGCATCTGCCATCACAAAAATAGCGCCTGCGGTTGCCAGATCATTAAAACTCGCAGGATTTGCAGAGATAACCGAGCTGGCATAGCGAGGATAATGGTCAATTTGACCTGTTTTCAGATACTCAGCCAATGACTTGGCAGCCACGCCTTCTTCTAGGGTAGCGTCACTTCGCAGGGCAATACCTAGTTGATTGTCCGAAAGCTTTTTGAGTTTTTCGGAAATAAATAAGGTCGCTTCTTCCCAGGTGACAGGCTCGAGCTTGCCATTTTTACGCAACATGGGCGTCTTGATGCGATCACTGCTAGCGGCATATTCATGCCCAAACCGTGTACCGTCATCAATCCAATTTTTATTAACCTGAGTATTTAAAGCTGCTTTAATTCGCTCGATACGACCCGTACGAGCGTCGATGGTAATAGCACTACCACTGGCATCATCCAGACTGGTTGAGCGCGTGTGGTCATATTCCCAGTTACGGCCGCGAAAACGGCTGGTAGTGTCTAGAAGCGCACCTACTGGGCAGATGTCAGTAATGTTGCCACTAAAGTTGCTAGGTAAACCCTCTTCAACCGTACCAATAAACGTGTGACCACCCCGTTCGATAAAGTCTAAAACTTCATCGCCAGGAACTTCCTCAAAGTAACGCACACAGCGTTTGCAGTGAATGCAGCGCTCACGGTCCAGAGTAATCAGTTCACTTAGGGCATGGTGCTTTTCATTATGACGTTTGTCAAAGATAAAACGGCTATGACCCGAACCATACTCATAGGCACGGTCTTGCAACTCGCAAGCACCCCCCTTATCACAGGTTGGGCAATCGAGAGGGTGATTAATCAGGTGCATTTCCATCATGCCACCCTGCGCTTTTTTGGTCACATCAGACAGGGTGTCAATGACCATGCCTTCCATAATTGCCGTCGTGCAGGTTGCCATCGGATTAGGGAAATAGAAAATTTTGGGCTGACCTGTAGCTTCATCCATAGTCCAGCTACCATCACGCTCTTTACGCGGCGCACCCACCACTGCCAAGCACATACGACAAGCCCCAATCGGGCTCATGTACTCCTGCGAGCAGAAGTAAGGCACGTCGTAGCCTGCAGCGAATACTGCGTCAATCGCAGAGGTACCTGGCGCTAAGTCTAATTCGACATCATTAACTTTTACTTTCATGCTTAGTCCGCCCACCTGGATTGTCTTGGATACATAGATTTTCCATGTTCAATAATGTATTCATACTCGGGTCTAAAGTGCTTGATTGAAGCCTGTACTGGCATGATGCAAGCGTCTGCTAGAGGGCAAAAACTACGACCACGAATATTGCTTGAGACATCTTCTAAAAGCTCGAGGTCGCCTTTTTCGCCCAGACCCGCCAGCATTTTTTTATACATGCTAGGTAGCCAGGTACTTACGCCTTCACGGCAGGGTGTGCATTTTCCGCAGCTTTCATGAGCATAAAACCGCACCACGTTGTAAAGCGCATCAACCATACATTTATTTTGAGGAATCAGCATGATGCCACCTGTACCAAGCATCGAACCAGCTTTGGCAACTGAGGCATATTCCATGGGCATATCTAGATATTGGTCAGTAAAAGGAAACATGGGGCAGCTCGAGCCCCCAGGAATAAACGCCTTCACTTCTTCAGTAGGGCCACCTGCAAGATCAAAAATAATTTCGCGGTAGCTAATGCCCATAGGCACTTCATAGACGCCACGACGCTTGGCGGGGCCACTCACTTGCACATGATGGAAGCCTTTAGAATCATCGGTACCCATGCCTGAAAACCAGTCAGCGCCTTTACCAATAATATGCACAGCACTTGCCAAACTGGTCACGTTATTTACCGTAGTTGGCAAACTATAAACACCCGCTTGGGCTGGGAAAGGGGGCTTTAAACGTGGGTTGGCACGAAAACCTTCAAAAGAGTTCATAAGCGCTGACTCTTCACCACAAATATAAGCGCCCGCCCCACGGTGCAAAATAATCTCGTATTCAAAGTCAGTGCCAAAGAGGTTTTTACCTAAAAGACCCGCAGCTTTAGCATCTTGAATCGCTTTATAAAGACGCTCATAGCCAAGATAATATTCCCCGCGTATGTAAAGCACGCCTTTGGTCGCTGAAATCGCATAACCTGCAATAATCATGCCTTCAATAAGCTGATGCGGGTCATCTTCTAAAACGTAACGATCTTTACAACTGCCAGGTTCTGATTCATCGGCATTGCAAACGATATAGCGCTGACGACCATCAACAGGCGGCATAAAGGACCACTTTAGCCCTGTAGGAAAACCTGCACCGCCCCGACCCCGAATACCTGACTTTTTCATTTCTTCAACAACATCAACAGGTTTCATGCTCGTGATGGCTTTTTTGGCAGATTCATAGCCACCGTGACTCTGATAAAACTCGAGCGTGTGGCTATTTTCTACCCCAATATATTTATAAAGTGTAACTTCAAAACGCGGGTCATGACGACTGGTTATCGCCTTGGGTTTTTCTGCAACAGCGTCACTCATGCATTGCCTCCCGTTTTGATGGTGTTTTGTAAGGGTTTAGCTTTTTCAGCCCCTTCATTGTCACCATAACGCTCACGCCAGGGTTCGGGCATTTCACCACGGCGAAATGCTTCAAGTAGCGTTTGACAGCGTGACTTGCCCACTCTTTCGTAGTAGGTATCATTTACCTGCAAAACAGGCGCAGTGGTGCAAGAGCCTAAGCACTCAACTTTTTGAATGCTAAAAAGACCTTGACGATCTGTTTCACCGTTGACCAGACCTGTTTCTTCGGAAATAAAGTCATACATTTCGTCGCTACCTGCTAAAGAGCAAGCCAGCGTTGAACAAATTTGCAAATGATATTTACCTATTGCATGTTCGTGATAGGTACTGTAAAAGCTCATCACACCTTTGACTTCGGTGGGCTGAATGCCAAGTATCTCAGCAATTTCGTGGATACGCGCCTCATTGACTTGGCGCTCTTCGCGCTGCACTTCCCAGAGTAAAGGCATGACCGCGCTTCGCCGACCATAATCAGGGTAGCGCCCCAAAATTTCATTTAGGACATCCTGCCGCTCAGCGAAAAAGGGTTTTAGTGTTTCTAGTTCAACCATAATCTCAATAAGCCATTTAGCATTTAGCCATTAGCATTTAGCTAATCACCAATCCCTAAAAGCCAAATGCTCCCTTCACTTATCTACATCTCCCATAACGGGGTCAAACGAGGCAATATTCATGACCATATCGGCAAAGAGTCCACCGATGCAGGCAGGCTCGAGCGATTGTAAATTCATAAGGCTGGGTACACGCACTTTTACGCGGTAAGGCATACTGCCACCATCACTCACGATGTAATAGCCAAGCTCACCACGCGCACTTTCGGTTGGCACATAGACTTCGCCGCGCGGTGGATGGAAACCTTCGGTCACCAGTTTAAAGTGAAAAATCACCGCTTCCATGCTGTTTTCAAGTTCACTGCGTGGCGGCAAACTAATACGGCGATCAGGGTCTTTGACCTCACCAGGCTCGAGCATATTTAGCGCTTGCTCAACAATGTTTAAGCTCTGGGTCATTTCCTCAAAACGCACCATAAAGCGAGCGTGCACATCACCATCGGTACTGGTCGGTACATCAAATTTATAGTCTTCATAACGGCTATAAGGATTAGCCTTACGGTGGTCAAGTGCAATACCGCTTGCTCTTAGGCTTGGCCCCGTTAGTCCATAATTAAGCGCATCCTCTTCCGTCATAATGCCAATACCTTGAGTACGATCTAAAAAGATGGGGTTTTTGGCGAATAGGTTGGCATATTGCTGAACCATCGGCGGAAAGTCT
>JAHEBB010000240.1 GCA_024642575.1 Trueperaceae bacterium
AGCCGGCAGGCTTAAAAAGGCGATAAAACCTGTTAGCCAAAAAGCTCTTTGAAGACCTAAACTATCTGCCAAAACCCCTGTCAAGGACACGCCTAAACCCAAGGCCAGAAAATTAAGTGCGATAAAAATACCATTGGCAAGTGAGCGGTCATTGCGGAATTCGTCTTGGACAATAGCCATAAAAATTGGTGCGACTGACAGCGAAGTAAAGCCAAGCAAAAGCAAAAGGGGAACATAAAGCCAGCCAGGGCTTAAAAGAAAAGCAAAAAGCATGAGTGGTGAAAGCAAGAGCATAAGCAGTAATATGCCTTTTCTACCCCAGCGATCGCTTAAAAAGCCCGAAAGGAGAGCGCCTGCTACACCGGCAGCTTCTAAGATTGTAAGCGCAGCGGCAGCTAACCAAAGGCTCGAGTGCACCACATCATTCATATAGGTGGGTAAAAAGGTCGTAATCGCTCCTAAAAACAGGGCTCTGGTAAAAAGGAGCCAGGCAAGCACCGAAAAGACTTTTAAACCTTTTTGCCACGGGAAGGCTTTAGGTGTTCTGGCTGCAACCTTGACATTACGTAGCCTAAAAAAGAGAATGGCAGAAACGATCCAGCCGATAAACATAAGCCGCCAGATTCCCTCTAAGCCAAACCAGGCTACCCCTCCAGCTGCCACAATTGGACCTAACGTTCGCCCTAATTCACCCCCCGCCATAAAAAAGCCCATGCCCGTACCCAAACGTTTACCTGAGACATTAGCAACCATGGCAGGCGCAGGCGAATGAAACGCAGAAATACTGACACCTGCCCCCATCAAAATAAGCGCTAAGGTTAAAAAATTAGGCGCAACCCCAATCAGGCTCATAAGCGTTGCTGTCACCGCAGGTGCAAAAATGACAAAATAACGCACACTAATGCGGTCTGCCAAATAGCCTATGACTGGATTAAGCAACCCAGGTAACTGCATAAGCATAGCTAGAGTTCCAGCTAATCCATAGCTCAAACTCAATTTTTCTTGCAATATTGGCAGAAGGGGCGCGTAAAAGGCACTATAAGTATCATGAGTAAAGTGCCCGCTAACAATAGTTGCAACCCGATCAGCTTGAAATTTTTCTTCCTCAGCCAAAGTTTTTTCTGCCACAGGGCTTATAGATGCCAAAACCTTACCTCATTTCATTTAGCCCAGTTTAACCTTGCTTTTAGCTAATACCAGCCCGAAAAGTAAGTGTAATCATACTTATGCTTATTTGAGCGTACGATCAAAGGCCTGAATTGATGATATTACATCATCAATTCAGCTTGATACAACAAGGGCTAAAACCCTTAAAGGGCTACCTGAACCGTTCACTAGTTTTAAGGGTGGCGTAATCAGTAAAGAACCTTTGGCGGGTAGTTTGTCCAGGTTGGCTAGGCTGGCTAGACCAAATTTACCTGCCCCATGAAATAAGGTATGCGCCGGAAAAGCAGGATCAAAACCACCAGCGGCACCTGCATCTGTACCTACACACTCGGTACCAAAACCAATAATATTCCGTTCTAAAAGGGCTTTAACACCAGCCACAGAAGGTCCAGGCGAGACAGGTCCATTTTCTTTAAGGTTCAAAAAGGCTTCACGGCCCTGACGTTTTGACCAGTCACTCCTTAGTAATACCCAGGAGCCAGCTTCAATCTTGCCGTGCTCTTTTTCCCAAGCTTCAATACCCTCTGGCGTAAGTAAAAAGCCTTCATCCTTGGCAACCTCAGAACTTATATCAATGACATTGGCTGGTGCTACCAGCTTTGCAGGTTCAATGGTATCGGTGGCGTTATGCGCTAAATCTTTGCCTGTAATCCAGTGAATAGGCGCGTCAAAATGCGTTCCTGTGTGTTCTCCTAAACGAATCGTATTCCAGTACCAGGCTGGACCTTTATCATCATAAAGAGATATTTGCTCAACCGACAGCCCTGGGGACTGGGCAAACATATCAGGCAAGGCAATGACAGGGGTATCAGGGGCCAAAGCTTGCGTAAGATCAACAACTTTAACTTTACCCGTGGCTAAATCATTAATTAGATTACTTAATGATGACATCGTTTCTCCTTTGTTTGGTTTAAATCAACCCTATTAAATCAAATTTCGTAAATCTTGACCTTAAAGAATCAAGGCGTAAAACCTCATTCTCTATTCCTTTAAACCCTGCTGTTTTTTCTCTTGAATATAGCGCCTGAACCTGAAGGCATTTTCAGCCAAGTGCAAATCCATACCAAATTTATCTGGCCCGATTGCTTGAACCTTGGCCACAATAAAGCTAAAGTCATCACGTTCAAACGCATCTAGTACAGCCTCGCCAAATTGAAGCGGGTTGACTGCTGTGGCTACATGCTCTATACCTGCCCCTCGAGCCATCATGGCTAAGTCAGTAAGACCTGACGTTGTGTGCGACGCAAACCCACCCGTTGACAATAGACTGCCATTATCAAAAATAATATGCAGCATGTTTTTTGGGCGATAGCGGGCCAGAGTGCTTAAGGTACCCAGGTTCATAAGCACAGAACCATCACCATCTAAAACCACAATTTTTTCTTTGGGTAAGTGTTTTGCCAGCCCCAAACCAATCGAAGAGGCCAAACCCATAGCATGTTGTAAATAGAAAAAATTTTCGCGGTGCCCAAGGTTATAAAGTTCCTGAGCACAGGCACCCATAATCGTAACGACTAACTTATCTTTCAATTCTGGGTAGATGACTTCAAGACATTTGGCGCGCTCCACTTAATCCTCCATGAGATCTCTGGTTAAAAGCAGCGCCACTGGAGACAGTGAGCTTTGCGAAAAGGTATAAGCTTCTTTTATCTGTTTGGCAACGTTTTCAGGGGCTCGAGCGTACTCAAAAGGAATACCCAGCGCACGCAAGACCTCTTCGGTAATAATACCCCCACGCGTATGCCAAGGGTAGGGCTCACCCCAATGACCCCGAAAAGCAATCAGCATACAAAGGGGAATGTGGTAAAGCTGAGCGAGCGACACAATGCCATTTATGGCCGCCAGAAAGCCATGATTTTGCATCAGCAAGAGGTGCGGTTCGCCTGCAAAATAAGCGCCCGCAGCAATACCAATAGCCTCTTCTTCTTTGGCAACTTCAATGAGCTCTAAATCAGGGTCGTCTTCCGCACGTTGTAGCAGATGCACCAGCCAGGTTTCAGGCAAAGCCGATACCGATTTGATACCTGCGGCCTTGATACCTTCAAAAACCCTTTTTGAGTTTTCATAACTTACAGACACGCAACCTCCTGGGAACCCGTGTTTGGTCTTTGTATAGCTGGCATTCTAACCTATGGGCTATTCAGGCGTTTGCATAACTCGAGCCTTCCGTAAACTTCACTTAGCCTTTTTAGCCTTGAGAATGCTAGGCTAAACCCATGTTTGACCCCAATAATCCGCTGATTGTTCAGGCGGATCGCTCAATCTTTCTTGAAACCTTTAATGACCGCGCTGAGGCCGCAAGGGCGGCTATTGCAAGCTTTACTGAGTTAGAAAAAAGCCCTGAGCACTTGCATACCTATAGGGTTACGCCCCTGTCCTTATGGAATGCAGCCAGTGCAGGGTTAAAAAGCGAAGCCATGATAGAGGCGCTGCAACGCTTTGCCAAGTTTCCTGTTCCTGAAAATATCATGACTGATATTCAAGATCTGGTCAGCCGTTGGGGGCGGGTGAAACTCTTAGAAGCGGGTTCGCAGTTGGCGCTTCAAGTACAAGACAAAGACGCAAGTTTACTGCTCGAGCTAGCCAAACAAAAGCGCGTTAGCCCTTTACTTGGTGAGCGTTTGAGTAATACGGTCTACAGTCTGCCTTTAGCTAACCGAGGATTAATCAAACAAGAACTGCTCGAGCTTGGTTGGCCTGTCGAAGATTTAGCAGGCTATAGTGACGGGCTCGAGCTTGCCCTTGATCTGGCTACTGCCTTAAGGGTACGTGACTATCAGCACCAAGCAGCCGAAGCATTCTTTCTTGGAGGCAGCAAACAAGGCGGTTCTGGGGTAGTGGTTTTGCCGCCCGGAGCAGGCAAAACGGTTGTTGGCATTGTTGCTATGCATATGGTCAAGCAACGCACCCTTATTTTGACAACAAACCGAACCAGTGTTTATCAGTGGCAACGAGAGCTGCTCGACAAAACCAGTCTAGGCTTAGATGACGTCACAGATTACAGCCCAACTTCTAAAAAAATGGCTGCGGTAACTTTATGTACCTATCAAATGCTCACAAGCCGAAAACGCCGTAGCAAAAGGGATGATGACGCTTCAGAGCAAACCTTATTTGATAATTACCCCCATATGCAGCTTTTCAAGCAGCAGGACTGGGGTCTTATTATTTATGATGAAGTGCATCTTTTGCCCGCCCCCATTTTTCGCATGACCGCAGAAGTGCAGGCTCGCCGCCGCTTGGGTCTGACGGCCACGCTGATTCGTGAAGATGGCCGAGAAGGTGATGTCTTTTCCCTGATTGGGCCCAAACGATTTGATATGCCCTGGAAAGATTTAGAGCGCTCTGGCTGGATTGCCACAGCTCATTGTTCAGAGGTACGTTTAAGACTTCCCGAAGACGAACGCTTAAGCTACGCCTTGGCAGAAAACAGCCTAAAGTTTCGTATTGCCGCAGAAAACCCCAATAAACGCCTATTATTAATAAAAATACTTGACTTTCACAAAAACCAACCCACCCTGATTATTGGGCAATATCTTGATCAGTTAGCGCTCATCGCTCAAGACTTAGATGCTCCTCTAATCACTGGTGAAACCCCGCAGAGTGAGCGCGAACGCCTGTTTCAAGCCTTTCGCGAAGGGGGTTTAAAAACACTTGTCTTATCTAAAGTGGGTAACTTTGCCCTCGATTTACCTGACGCTCAAGTGCTTATCCAGGTTTCTGGCGCTTTTGGCTCGAGACAAGAAGAAGCGCAGCGTCTGGGTCGCTTACTCAGACCCAAAAGTCAGCAAGAAATTGCCTATTTTTATAGCTTGGTCAGCCGTGAAACCAAAGAAGAAGACTTTGCCCATCATAGACAACTCTTTTTAACCGAGCAAGGTTATCAGTACCGCATTATGGATGAGGCAGAGTGGCTCGAGCCTAAAGCCAGAAATTCACAAAACTTAAATTAAGGGTGGTGGTATTATCCCGACTTCTGCTCAGATTTAGAATTCGACCAAGTACTGTAGTAGTAGGGCAAATCTTTAGCATCAGCATTCGCATAAATAGTTTCATTTGAACCCCAAGCAAATTTATTTGGAGGTCAAATGTCTCCACTTCACGGTATTGTCCTTAATTCAACTTAGGATAAAATAGCTTATGAGCAGCAAAACAAAAGCAAAAAAGGCAAGTGCAGCTAAAAAAGCAGAAGCGCTCGAGCCTTTACCTCAGCCTGGAGAAGTTATAGCGCATGAGGGTTTAACTTTAATCGAAGTCTCTGACCCTGCCGAGCTAAGCGCACTTATGTTAGACAGTCGCCTAAAACAATATATTTTGCTTGCCCTATCGCCAACCGAAGCCCTGGTTTTACCGCAGCATAGCAAAACCTTTATTTCTGCCTTAGTCAAGGCTGGGCACACCCCTAAGGTGGAAAACTAAGATGGCAAGTCGAGAAGAACTGGCACGCTTTTTAGGCTTGGTTAATGATGATCTAAGCCCTTCAGAGTTACTTGAAAAGCTCGAGAATCTAGGTCTAAGTGTCGGTATGAGCGATAGTCAAGATCAGCGTGTTGTATCTATAAGTCAAACCTCACCTTCTGGCTCGCAAACAAATGAAAAGCCTAATTTAGACTACTTTCTCGAACATATGAATGCTGACCAACTCAAACTGGTTGCCAAACGGTTTAACCCAAACCTTAATGTAAGTCGGGCTACCGAGGCCAAAAATGCCATTTTAAAAAGCCTTAGTAAAACTGCCCTCCTTAAAGAAATGGTTACCAACTTAGACCCGCTCGAGCTTAGTCTGCTCAGCGAGTTAAAACGACAGGGTAACGCCGCTAACGGCTGGCAGCTTATCTTTTTTGTGGCGGCACAAGGCTTAAAACCTGCTGGGCGTTTGGGCAGCTCTAGCATCTATAAGCAACAACTTAATTCGCAAGCTGGAACCGATTTACTGGGGATATTATTGCGTGATGGCTTGCTTATGCCTGCCAGCTCAAACGCTTCCTGGTTTAGCAGCTATTACTCGAGCAGACAAGCAAATTTTTATGATGACTTTGTTTATTTGGATGAGCGCATTGCAGAGCAGCTTCCCCCTTATAGCCCTGAACCACTTAAACCCTTAAAGCTCGAGCCTCTTAAGGATGCCAAACCTACCGCAAATCACCCGATTAAGGCTGTTATTGAATTTCAGGAAGTGCTTAATCTCATTCTCGAAGACGGGGGTTTACAGGTTACCACCACAGGTCAAATCAGTAAGCCTATGCTTAAGCGCTTTGCCAAACGAAGACCCTGGCTGGCACCAAATGTAGAGCGCATGATTGGTGTCATTGTAAGCATGGGTTTTCTAGAAAAGTCTAAGGACAGCAAAACACCCTGGAAGGTAAACTTGGAGCATCTTAACGAATTGCAAACACGATCTCTAAAGATGCGCTACGCAGCCCTTATCGAATCTTTTTTGGCCCTTGATGGGTCAGATTATTATGCTTATCGCAGCTCGAGCCTGGTTTCTAGAACCGTCGCGCAACAAGCTCTCATAGCGGGTCTAAACCTTTTACCAAGACAAGCCGTTTTACTTGATAGCGCTCTAAAAGCTCTATGGAAAAGCCTCCTTTGCTACAGCGCCAAAACGGGTTCAAGCCGTTGGGGTATGGTTGAGAGCAAAGAAGTCATACCGCAGTTTTTTCAGGAAACCCTGCTGGGCGCTTTTGCCGAATTAGGATTGGTTGCCGTACAAAAACTCACGCCAGCCAAAAGCCCGAATTCCGAAACGGAGGTTTATACCAACTATCAGGGTCTCAAAATGACGCTGGAAAATGAAGACCCCAGCAGTTACCACTATGCCCTCATGCCTGCTGCTGGTTTTGACTGGTTTACAGAAGAGTTTGAGCAAGCATTAAGCCCTCAAAAAGATGAACCGCTAGCCGCAAATAAACCCCAAGACCGCGCCTTACTTATTCAAGCCAATTTTGACATTTTGGCTTATCTCGATAAGTTAAGTAGCCTCAGTCTTGCAGCTCTCTTATGTGCTGACTGCACCCGTATTGACGCCCAAACTGCTACCTTTCACTTGAGTCGCTCGAGCATTTATAGAGCGCTCGAGGCAGGGTTTTCTCTAGATAACATGATGAGCCTCTTAGAACAAAACAGTTACGGACTTCCCGAAAATGTAGCAACCAGTTTGCGTGATTGGGCCTCACGCCGAGAGCGTTTAAGCATTTTTGAAAATATGTGTCTTATTGAATTTGCCAGTCAAAGCGAAAGAGATAAAGCCCTTGCCAAAGAAGCAAAGGCTAAAGCCGTTGCCGAGCGCTTTTTAGCAATGCCGCTAACAGATGCCAAAGGCTCGAGCAAAAAACTTGGCATAAGCACCCAGCACAACTATCATGGCGTACCCACAAGAACCTTGCGCTTTACAAAAGATGGGCATTTATATCTTGATGGTGCTACTGACTTGGCAGGTCGCAGCCTCTTATCAAGCCTCGTAAAATCTGGAAAAGAAGGCTATGAGCTAGATGTAGCGGCTATCAAATCAGGAAGCCTGAGCAGCAGTCTTTATGAAGCGCTCGTAGCTCGCAGTAAGGGGGGTATACCTAGCCATATTGAGGCCCTTATAAGCATTTGGCAAAAGAAAACTCATGAACCTACGCTAACAGACGTAAGCCTCTTTCAACACGCCAACGCCGCAGCTCTGGCTAAGCATCCGCTAATTGCCGAGCATCTTGAAATGCAACTAGGCGAAACCAGCTTTTTGGTTAAGGCAGGCAAAAAGAAACAGCTCGAGCAGGCTTTAGCCTCACTAGAGGTTGCCATTAGTCAGGAATTTAAGAAAGATTTAAAAGCCGAAACAGTCCAAAACAGCCTTTTACAAATGGGTTTACCTACTCGAAAGCTAAGAGAAATGATCGAGCAAGCCATTGCCGAAGGTCGCTCCTTGGAACTGAATTACCATGTAGAAAAAACCAGCTATAACCGCTATGGCTATAGCAAAACCTTAAAAGGAAAACAAGTGACTGAAAAAATTAAACCCGACTCAGTTATTTACCAGACTTCAATCCCTTACTTTACAGGTTACAC
>JAHEBB010000765.1 GCA_024642575.1 Trueperaceae bacterium
GCTCGAGCCTAAACCACCTGCATAAAGCCAAATAGCTTAAGTATTTTAAAGCCAAATAACCCTTTGATAGTCAACCGTAGTTCTCCTCATGTTTTTCTCTCAGACTTTGATACCTGGGGTGCTTTAAAGCTTGCTGATAGAGCTCATAAAAAATAGCACTTGGGTCTTGAGCGCTATTCTGCTCTAACTTATCTGTAAAGTTTATTGAAGCATGGCGTAAAGAACGAGAAAAACCCATTTGTAAGTATTTTCTTGCCATATCGGCACCAGGAAAATCATCGGCGTCAAGATAATTTAAAAATTTAGCAAAAAGTATCTTCGCAGAATCAGCCGCTGATGCCGCATTTTGATAATTTAACAAAGGGAGCAATTCAGTTCGGTAGGGCTCAAAACGGAACACACCTTCTTCTCCTTTACCAATGCGGTAGTGCTCGGGGTGTTCTCTGAAGTTAAAGGTGTCTGGATCGTTGTGATTGCTAAAGTCCATAATGACTAATTTAAAAAAAAGGTAGCTTCTCTTATAGACGAATAGATACTTGCTCAGTCGTTACTCATGTACTAAGAGTCAAACGCTGGTCCCTCGAAAGCTTGCTTTTTCAGATCATTTTAAAGCCTGCAAGGCTTAAAGAAAAATGGGTGATTAAAAAGCAAAAGTCGGGTCTAAACCCGACTTAAATTATTAATGTAAAGTAAATTGTTAATTTAAACTAACTTAAGCACGCCTGACTGATTTAACAATAAACAGCAAGACGATTGCGCCTAAAACGGCTACGAGTAAGCTGGGTAAGTTAAAGCCTGTAACGCCTCGAGCGCCAAAAAAATTAAAGATAAAACCGCCTAAAAATGCGCCTACAATGCCGACTACCATATCAAGTACAAAGCCTTGCTCACGGTTTGTCTTCATGATGAGACTGGCAAGCCAACCTGCTATAGCACCAAATATAATCCACAGTATTATGTTCATAATCTTTCCTCCAATGTGATTAACACGTAATCGTGTTTATTTACACAATTAGTCTAAAGATTTGCCTAGGTAGCTTATAGAACTGCTGGTACTTGGGTTTTGTTACTCTAATTGAGAAAAAAAAGTACTGCTGTCATATCTCTATTTAGGGTAGTGAAAAGTGAAGACCATAAAACGACTATCAGAGCTTCTTGCTTGGGCATAGACTTACGATAGCGAATCCAAATTTATCACTATAGTGCGGGCTTTTTTAAAATTTGTCATTCTGCCTTTAGCCCCAGCGAAGGCTGGGGGCTGGAATCCAGCATTGAGAGGCTAAAGGGTAGAAGCATTTGCTATATCAACTAGCTAAGATAGCTCGAGTATAAAGCATTAAAAGGGCCACGCTTTTCCCTGCCAGTATGAATCTCTTCGGGGGTACAAAGAATATTGAGGGTGGCTTTAACCGTTTGCTCTAGGTGGTTTTCACCTGTTGAGAGCTTGCAGTTTTCATCCAGATAGCCGCCAGCACCGTTGTGTTTGCATTGCTTCATTGGGATATAGGTAAATTTACCTTTACGTTTTGCTTGATTCCAGGAAGAGTTTCTAAACATCGACCAGCGACCTGGAAAGCAGATAGTGCCAAGTTTTTCGACATCATCATGCTCGCCTGCTAAGTGGTAGATGTAGCGCAAATCGTTTAAGCCTGGGTCAGCGCTTATGACACCTCCTAAAGATATCAAATCGACAGGAGCCCTTAAAAGGTGTTTGAGATAAGGGGCAACCCCTGCGGCAATCTGACCGCCGCCACTATAGCCAATCATAGTAATAGCCTGACCTGTGCCTATGGCGTAGCCCTTGCTCAGAAGCGCCTCAATCATTTTTTCAGCCATACCATAGTTAAACAGAGGGCCGTAGCGCTTATCAGCAGAAACAAAGACCTGAAAGAGGTTAGCTAAGTTAATAAAAAAGCCAACGGGGTCGGTATCATTTTTTAATTTACGCTCTCTGGCAAAACGCCAAAATCGCGATAAAGGCCGATGTCTCGTCAAGGGAATGTCGGTAACAGAGTAAGGGAGTACATCAATCAGGGCAGCTTCGGGTAAAGCCGCTTGCAAGCGGTCAAGATAGCTTTGTACATCGGCATAATTTTGCTTGCTACCTTTGGCAATACCGTCTAAAAAGACGACAAAATGACTATGATGATTCTGCTCGAGCTGCGCAATGCTTCCTTTGTAAGCCTGATGATAGCGTCTGGGTCTGCGGTACCAGCCAGCCCACCAGCCTAAAGCTTCAATGGGTGCCAGCAGCATGC